>JBKJKS010000323.1:0-13828 GCA_046597295.1 Saprospiraceae bacterium | reverse complement strand
CCTCCACTCCTTCCCTCAACTCAAAAAACAAGAACACTTTATAAAAAAATCTTATAATGACAACCGCCCACATGGCAGTATCCAACGGCTAACCCCGCTCGCATTTGAACAACATCTATTAACATTGCAGCCTCATCAAAGAACTGTATTGAAAATCAAAACCATTGATGCCAATAATTCCCCCAAAACCAATTTCAAATCATCTAATTTGAGTTAATCCTAAACTCATCCTTTGTCAAATTTTTCCGGGCCAATCCAGTTATTGGGAAATGGTCGTTTGCAAATGTTCACAAAATGGAGGTGAAAATCCTTCAACCGGCAACCAATAACTGATAACCAATAACTATTTGACCAGCTCGAACTGATAAGACACCCGTTCAATCCGTGGATTGCCGGCGGCGTCGGTGTTTTTGAAAATGAGGTCGATGTCGATCTTTTCCGAGGCATCTTTTTCGGTGGAGTCGAATACGATGTCCAGCCGGCCCTGACCATTCGGCGGAATGACGCCGCGCGGGTAGTCCACTGTGGTGCATTCGCAGGCCGCCACCCCTTCCAGCTGTACGTCGACGCCGGAAGTGTTGGTGAAGGTAAAATCCATGCTGCGCTTTTCGCCTTTTTTTACCGTGCCCAGATCCACGAACTTTTTGTCCCAGGTGACCAGGGTGGCGGTCGGTTTGGGGGCCGCCGGAGCGGGCGGACTTTGGGCTTTTTGCACGGTATGACAAGCCAGCAGCAGGGTCAGGCTTAACAGGGGCAGGAGGAATTTAGCCATGCGGTACGGATTGAGTAGCGGTGATTCAGTATTTCAGATAAAAAATGGTTTATTAAATGATTGATAATCAATCATTTAATAAACCATTTTCAATTGTGGCCAATCAGGAACACGATTAATCGCGGCGACCGCCCGTAAAGCGTAACAACAGCAGGAACAGGTTGATGAAATCCAGATACAGGGTCAGGGCGCCGTAAATGGCTTTTTGCTGGCCGTTGTCCACGCCTTCCTGCTGGGTCTGGTTCAGCGTTTTGAGTTTCTGCGTATCGTAGGCAATCAGGCCGACAAACACCAGCACGCCGATGCAGGTGGTAATCCAGTAAAAGGTGCTGTTCTGCCAGAAAATATTGACGATACTGGCCAGCACGACCCCGATCAGGCCCATGAAGCACAGGTTGCCGAGGGTGGTCAGATCGCGTTTGGTATAAAAACCGTAAGCGCTCATGATGCCGAAAATACCCGCCGTGATGAGGAAGGTGGAGGCAATGGAACCGGCTGTGTAAATAATAAAAATGAAGGCCATGGTCAGACCGTTCAGTATGGCATAGCCTAAAAACAAGGCGGTGGCCGTACTGGACGACAGCCGCATCAAGGCTGAAGAAAGGTAGAACACCAGGGCGACTTCGCCGATGATCAGCCCGTAGAAAACCAGTTTATTGCCAAAAATAACCGACAATAAGGCTGGCGAAGAAGCAACGAAAAAAGAAGTGACGGCGGTCAGGAACAAAGCCAGACTCATCCAGGCGTAGACGCGGGAAATGAAATTGGCGTTGTCCACGCGCGACTGTTCGGAGGTAAAAGAGGATGGATACATGGAAAAAAGCAGAGTAAGAGGGTGAAAGGGGTTAGGAAAGGAGCGTGCTTCACAGTGGACAAAAATAGAACGTATTTTTTAATCAAAGTCACCCAGGCCACCCTAGGCCAAACTTTTTCCCTGCATGGCGGCCAGCACGGTCGCGTCCATGGCCCGGTGCGCGAGGGGCATGGTGTAGGTGTTCAGTTCTTCGATCGCGCGGTGGATAGCGTCTTTGTCGTCGGTCTCGGTGGCCAGCCGCAGAATTTCCAGCATGGAGGCGGTGTTACTTTTTTCCTCCACCGACAAAATGGCCTCGTTTTGGGTCAGGAATTTCTGACCGCTCAGCAGCAGGTTATTGGCTTCGTTGCGGGCTTCCAGCAGGCTGCGGATTTTCATGTCGCCCTGGGCATGGGCAATGCTGTCGAGCAGCATCAGCGCCATTTCTTCCTCGGTGATGCCGTAGGTGGGCCTGATCTCGATCAGCTGTTCCAGGTTGCTGCGCAGTTCCCGCGCCCGCACCGTGAGGATACCGTCCGCATTGAGGATGAATTGAATATCGATTTTCGGCAGCCCGGCGGGCATAGGCGGAATGTCGCGCAGGATGAACTCGCCCAGTTTCCGGTTATGCGCCACCAGATCGCGTTCGCCCTGATACACGGCTATTTTCAGGTTCTTTTGCCCATCCACGCTGGTTGTGTACTGCCGGGCGGCCTTGGTCGGCACCTTGGAGTTGCGCGGAATAATGACGTCGATCAAACCGCCGACGGTCTCGATGCCGAGGGAAAGCGGCGTTACGTCGAGCAGCAGCACGTCCTGCTGGTTGCCGGCCAGTACATCGGCCTGGATGGCTGCGCCCAGGGCGACCACTTCGTAGGGGTTCACCTGATCGTAGACCGGCCGGCCAAACAGCCCGGCCACCGCGGCTTTCACCGCCGGCACCTGCGTACTGCCGCCCACCATGACGACCTTTTCAATTTGGTCCACGGTCAGGCCGGCGTCGCGTAGCGCGAGGCGGCAGCAGTCCAGGGTGCGCTGCACGAAGGGCTGAATGAGCCGCTCGAATTCCGCTTTGGTCAGGCTTACTCTTTGGCTGTTGAGGGCGCCTTCAAAGTTGTGCGCCGTGGACAGTTGTTTTTTTGCCATTTCCGCCAGCAGGCGAATGGTTTGTCCCAGGGTTTTATCCGCCTCCAACTGTACGGCGCTCAGGCCCAGTTGCTCCAGCCAGTGATCGATGATGGCGCGGTCGAAATCGTCACCACCCAGAAAAGTATCGCCGTTGGTGGCCAGCAACTCGAATATACCGTCGTGGATGCGCAGAATGGATAGATCGAAAGTGCCGCCGCCAAGGTCGTAGACGGCGACGAGCTCCGCCGGCCCCCCCCGTAAAGGGGGGGATAACGAGATGTCCTCCTTGATGACATGGCTATTTGCTACACCTATTGAAATATTGGAGTTCGCTTGATCATCCCCTGCATTGCCTGGCGAGATGTACTCCCCCCCTTCATGGGGGGGTAGGGGGGGGCTCCCCTCTTCGCGGAAGGCTAAAGGACTCCCCCCGATCCCATACGCCAGCGCTGCCGCCGTCGGTTCATTAATAATTCGCAGCACGTCCAGACCCGCCAGCCGGCCGGCATCGCGGGTGGCCTGGCGCTGATTGTCGTTGAAATAGGCCGGTACCGTGATCACGGCCCGCGTGACCGGCGCGTTCAGTTCGGTTTCGACCCGCATCTTCAGTTCGCGGAGAATGAGGGCACTGAGTTCGATGGGGGTGTAAAAACGGTCACGCACCCGGATCTTCACCAGCGAATCGGTATCATCGCTCAGGATCTGGTAGCCAAAAAAGCCCTCCGCGCCCTGTACATCGCGGTAGGCTTTGCCCATCAGCCGTTTGACGGAGTAGATGGTGTGGGCCGGATCGAGCAAGAGTTTTTCTTTAGCGGCATCACCGACCAGGATGCTGCCATCGGGGGCAAAATGCACGACCGAAGGCACCAGCGTATGTTGGCCGTCGGCGCCACGCACGCACACGGGCTGCCCCTGCCGCATGTAGGCGACCAGGCTGTTCGTGGTGCCGAGGTCAATGCCGACGATGACATCCTGCGGCTTTTCGAGGCTACCGTCGTGGAGATTGATTGAATATGTGGCCATGGAATGGGTTTAGAAAAGTTGATAAATCTTTGTCAACCCTCATTAAGGCTACAAAACAACATCAGAAAAAATTAGTTGGTAAAACCTGTGGAGCAATGATTTTGTAACATTGCCACACGAAATTCATTTTGCGCAAAAGTCTCACTTTCTCCCGCTACCCAATCTTATGCACGAATTTTTCTCTTCCAAAGCCAATCGCCTGTGGATGGTATTGGCCGGCTTCTTTTTGGCCAACGCGCTGGTGGCCGAATTCATGGGTGTCAAACTGTTTTCCCTAGAAAAAACCTTTGGCTTTGCGCCAGCCAACTGGACGCTGTTCGGACAAAGCAACCTGGCTTTCACCCTCACCGCCGGCGTGCTGCTCTGGCCGGCGGTCTTCCTGATGACCGACATCATCAACGAGTATTTCGGCCGGCGCGGGGTAAAAATCCTGTCTTACCTCACCGCCGCCCTTATTGCCTACGGCTTCCTGATGCTGTTTTTAGCCATGAACCTGGAGCCCGCCGATTTCTGGCGCACGGCGCATATCAAGCCCGACTGGTCGCCGGAGCGGCAAGCGGCCATGCGTGCCCAGGTCAGCGATTACAATGCCGCTTACGGCGTTGTCTTCGGACAAAGTCTCTGGATTATTGTCGGTTCGCTCTTTGCTTTCCTCATTGCCCAGCTCGTGGACGTGGGTATTTTTCACCGCATCAAGGCGGCCACCGGCGAAAACCGGATCTGGATGCGCGCGACGGGCAGCACCTTGGTGTCCCAATTTCTTGACAGTTTCGTGGTGGTATTCATTGCCCTGTATATCGGGCAGCAACTGCCTTTTCTGCAGGTGCTGGCCATCAGCATCATGAGCTATGTATACAAGGCAATCATGGCGGTGATCCTGACGCCGGTCATTTATCTGGTGCACGGCGTGATCGAGCGGTATCTGGGGCACGACTTAGCCACCGAAATGAAGGCGGCGGCGCAACGGAGTTAGATGTTTAAACCACGACGATACGACGGGACACGACGAAAAAATGTAGAATAGCGTCGTGTCCCGTCGTGGTGAGAAAATTTTGTCAGAAAAAGCGCGGGAATGGCACCCCCCTCCGGTGCACGTCCAGCCCACGCAGGATGAGCCGGGCCACTTCCTGCTGGCTGCGCTGGTTGGTGTCCACCACCAGGTTGAAGTTGTGCAGGTTGGCACAATCGGCGCCGTATTTGGCCAGAAAGCGGGCGTTTTCACTTTGTTTGCGGGCCATGATTTTCTGAATGGCTTCGGCCTCGCTTTGGTAGCGTTCGCTGCGGCGGTTGGGGTCACGCAGGATACGGGCCGCCGCCACGGCCGGCTCGGTCTGCAAGTAGATTTTGAAGGAGGCGGGCAGGAAGAACCAGGCCATCCGGCTGTCCACCACGTAGCCGTGCGGGTCGTCGCCCAGGGCGACGAAAACACTGTCGATGCGTTGGTCGATCGATGGGTCGGTGTCGGCCAGGCGGTTCATTTCCAGGGTATCGATGCCCATTTCCTGGGCCAGTTGGCGCTGGATGTGGCCCGTCGACAGGTAATCGAAGCCGGTGGCCGCGCACAGGATGCTCGAAACGGCGCTTTTGCCGCTGCCGAGATCGCCGGTCAGGGTTATTTTGGTAAACATACAAATGGAAGGTGCAACCCGTCCTCCGGGTCGGGTTGATGAAACTGCCTGCGCAGCGGGCCGCAAAAGTAGCAGCTTCCCTCCGACGACCAAGCAAATTATTTTTTTCGTTAAACTCCGCTACTTTCGCCCGAAACGAACCACCGCAGGCCATGAAAAACAAACACCTCGTGCTGCTTTTCGTAGCCACCGTGGCGATCGGATGGCTGCTGCGCCGCGCGCCGTGGCGGGCCGCACAGAGCTTCCAGACCGACCTGATCCAGGTGGATACCGTTCGCCTCCGCCAGCTCCGCCTGGCCTTGCCTGGCCAGCCCGAACTGCTGCTGGAACGCACGGAGACCGGCTGGGCTGCGCTGCAGGAAGGCCGCTCGGTGGTGGTGGCCGCCGTCGATATGGCGCCTTTGCTGCAGGCCCTGGTCGCTATTCGCTCGGTGCGGGTGGTGAAAAGCCGGCGACCCGACACCTTGGGCCTGTCCGCGACGGATGGTATTCAGGTGTCCGTTTTCCAGGACGGACGGCCCACGGAAGACTTTTGGATCGGCCGCGAAGTGCTGGAAAATAAAGCCCCGGCTACGTTCATCCGCCTGACCGGACATGACGGGCACTATCTGGTTGATCAGCATTTGCGCCGCATTTTTACCCGGCACCTGGAAGATTTCCGGTCCACCGGCATTTGTCAGTTTTCGCCTGCCGACGTGCGCACCCTCACCGTGGAATGGCCCGCCCGGCGCTGGGTGCTGCTGCTGCGCCGCGATTCGGCCGACCGATGGCGCAACCCGGAAACGGATAGTCTGCGCAGCGATAGTGCGGTGCAGGCCTGGCTGCGGCCCCTGGCCCGCCTGCGTCGCTGTCCCTACGCCGACTACTTCGATGATAGCCGGGCCCGCGAAACCCTGCACGCCCGGATTACCCTCGGCTTTGCCGGACCCATGCCACCCCTGACCCTGCGTCTTTTCCGGATCGATCCCGCCGATCTGCCCGAAAATCTTGCGGAATTGTACCGGGAGAAGACCTGGCCGGCCCCCTTTGTGCTGCACTCTTCCCAAAACCCCCTCAACTACTTCGCCCTGGCCGATACGGTGCTGGCCCATCAAATTTCGTATGGGCTCGACTCCACGGTCCTGTCTCTGCCTGCCGTTCATTAAATGTAGGCCGGACTTCCAAGTCCGGCCTGCGTTCCATCATTTTGGTTGGCCGGACCTGGAAGTCCGTCCTACATTTGCGGGATGCAGCTTGAAACGCGTACGGTTGCCAACTGGGGCAATTATCCCAGCACCACAGCGGAAGTAGCCACGCCCGGCAATGCCGCCGAGGCCCGCGACTACCTGCTGTCCCGCGACCAGCTGCTGGCCCGTGGCAATGGCCGCTGCTACGGTGATGCCGCGCTGGGACCGCATTTGCTGAGTACGCTGCAACTGAATCGCCTCCTGGATTTTGACCGGGAAAATGGCGAGGTGAACTGCGAAGCCGGGTTGCTGCTGGCCGACCTGTTGCGCATTATTGTGCCGGCCGGCTGGTTCCTGCAGGTGACGCCGGGCATCAAATCCATCACCGTTGGCGGCGCCATTGCCAGCGACGTGCATGGTAAGAATCACCCGGCCAAAGGCTGCTGGTCCAACTGGTTGCTTTCGTTCGAGCTGCTCCTGGCGGATGGACAGGTCGTCACCTGCTCGCGTACCGAAAATCCGGCGCTGTTCTGGCAGACCTGCGGCGGTATGGGCTGGACCGGCGTGGTGCTCACGGCACGTTTCCGGTTGCTGCGCATCTCGTCGACCCAACTACAGCAGACGACCCGCAGAGCCGGCAATTTTACCCAGCTGTTCCGGTACATGGCCGACGCCTCCACCCCTTACGCCGCCGCCTGGGTGGATGTTGCGGATCGCCAGGGGCGCGGCGTGGCTTTTTTCGCTGAGCATGCGACTGGGCCGTCCGACCATAGGCCCTTGGTTTTTTTGGAAAAAAAGCCGCGCACCGTGCCATTTTTCGCGCCCTCCTGGTTGCTCCAGCCGCTGTCTATGCGGGCCTACAACGAACTGTATTTTTGGAAAAACGGTGCTGGCGAACGTCTGGTGGACCTCGATGCCTATTTTTATCCGTTGGACAGCCTGGGCCACTGGAACCGGCTGTATGGCCGGCGCGGTTTTATCCAGTACCAGTTTTGCTTGCCGGAGGCAGTAAGTTTCCACGGACTGGAGCAGGTATTAGCCATTGTGCGGCGGAGGCCGGACACGCCCTTTCTTACGGTACTGAAACGCCATGGGGAGCGGCCGGCGGAGGCCGTCCATTCCTTTCCGATGCGCGGCTATTCCCTGGCGCTTGATTTTCCGCGCACCCGCACCGTCTTTGGTCTGGTCCGCCAGCTGGACGACCTGGTAACGGAACTCGGCGGACGCATTTATCTGGCGAAGGATGCCTGTTCCGGCGCGCGGCTCAGCGGTATTTCGCCCGGTACGTTCGGCTCCCCCAAGTTTCATTCTTTGATGAAGGAGCGGCTGCTGCGAGGCGAGAAGTGACACTTTTCAAAAAGTGTCGTTTCTCGCTGCTCTACGGGGTATAGAAGTGACACTTTTCAAAAAAGTGTCACTTCTTGATACAGTCCAATCCCCAACCCAATGCCGCACCCAGCGTATAACACACCAAATCGCTCCACAAAAATCCAAAACCCAGCACTGATCCGCCCAACCGGCTGGCTCGCAGTCCATCGATCCAGGGTGCGTGGTACAGCTGCCCCAGCTCGATGAACACGCATAGTCCCCAGGCACCCGCCGCCGCCCAATACTTTGGACACCGCAGCATCATCCAGCGGAAACACCAGTAGAACAGGGTCGCATACAGCACATCGCCGAGGTAAAGATGGATGAAAGGCGCACCCGGACCTACGTAGCGGCGCGAGCCCAGACCGGCGGCAATGGTGAGAGCAATGGCAGATGAATAAAAGAATTTACGTACACGCATGAATGGGTAGGTGACGATCAGTGGGACCGCTGCGCGAAACACGCCGGACACAAAGTGGTTTTGACGAAGCCGTCGTACCTTTGGAACGCTTGAAAATTTAGAACCAAACCCGTATGTCTACCAGCCAGATTGACTTGGAAGCCGAAAAGAATACCGATGCTCTGAAACTCGCAGTGAGCAACATGCAGCGCCGGCTGGAAAAAATACACGCCGGCGGTGGCCCCAAACGACACGAAAAGCTCCATGCGGAAGGCAAAATGTCGGCCCGCGAACGGGTGGACTACCTGCTGGACGCCGGCACCAACCGGATCGAGATCGGGGCATTCGCCGGCTACGAAATGTATGACGAACACGGCGGCTGTCCGGCCGGCGGCGTCGTGGTGGTCATGGGCTACGTGCGCGGACGACAGTGCATAGTCGTGGCCAACGACGCCACGGTGAAGGCCGGCGCCTGGTTTCCGATCACCGGAAAAAAGAACCTGCGCGCCCAGGAGATCGCCCTGGAAAATCGCCTGCCGATCATCTATCTCGTGGATTCGGCGGGGGTGTACCTGCCTTTGCAGGACGAAATTTTTCCCGACAAAGAGCACTTCGGCCGTATTTTCCGCAACAATGCCCGGCTTTCTTCGGCGGGTATTCCGCAAATCGCCGCCATCATGGGCAGCTGCGTGGCGGGCGGCGCCTACTTGCCCATCATGTCCGATGAGGCGCTGATCGTGGAGCGCACCGGCTCCGTGTTCCTGGCGGGGCCTTACCTCGTGAAGGCGGCCATTGGGGAGGAGGCCGACAAGGAGACCCTGGGCGGCGCGGCCACCCATTCCGAAATATCCGGGGTGACGGATTACAAAATGCCCGACGACCTGACCTGCCTGGACACCATCAAAGACCTGGTGGACAAATTTGGGCGCTTCGAAAATGCCGGGTTTGACCGGGTGGCCCCGCAACCCGCGGCCGGTAGTTCCGAAGACCTGCTCTCCATTTATCCCGAACTGGGCAACAAGCCCTACGACACCGTCGAACTGCTGCGCCGCCTCGTGGACGACGGAAAACTGACCCAATATAAGGAACACTACGGTAAGACGATCATCTGCGCCTACGCCCGCGTGGATGGCTGGGCGGTCGGCATAGTGGCCAATAACCGGCAGGTGGTAAAGAACGCGAAAGGCGAAATCCAGTTCGGCGGGGTGATTTATTCCGATTCGGCGGACAAGGCCACGCGGTTCATCCTCAATTGCAACCAGAAAAAAATCCCGCTCGTGTTCCTGCAGGACGTGACGGGCTTTATGGTCGGCACCCGCTCCGAGCACGGCGGCATCATCAAGGACGGGGCGAAAATGGTGAACGCGGTATCCAATTCGACGGTGCCGAAGTTTACCATCGTGATCGGCAACTCCTACGGGGCGGGGAATTACGCCATGTGCGGGAAGGCCTACGACCCGCGCCTGATCGCCGCCTGGCCGACCGCCAAAATCGCGGTCATGGGCGGCGAACAGGCGGCCAAGGTGTTGACGCAGATCCAGGTACAATCTTTAAAGGACAAGGGTTCCGCGCCTGATCCGGCCGGTGAGCGCGCGCTCTTCGAGGAGACCAGGGCGCGCTATTTGGCCCAAACCACCGCTTACTACGCTGCCGCCCGGCTGTGGGTGGATGCCATCATCGATCCCCGCGAAACACGGCTGTGGATCTCAATGGGCATCGAGGCGGCGAACAATGCACCGGTGGAGAAATTCAACGTGGGGGTGATGCAGGTGTAAGCCGGGGCTGAACAAAAGCGCTCTAAAAGTCGATCTGTATAATCAAGCAATGGCGTATTCTTCCGTATGTGCCCGCGTCTGCGGGCTATGGAAACCAATCACCATATCCTGTTTAGGGATGCCACGGCTGTGTAGTTCTTCGGCGATGCGCAGGCTGGTGCCATCGTGTTGAAGCCAAACCTTACCATCTGGCTTTACATCGAGATGTACGTAGCTGCCGTATATCCAGCGTTTTTTCTCCCAACCAACCGAATACAGTAGATAGTGGCCGCGCTTTTCGTCCATGATGATTTGATTGTCTACGCCTTCTTCCGATGGAGTCATGGCCGCAATTTCTTCCAGCATCTGCTGGATAATTTGGCTGTATTTCGCTATTTTATCCATTCTGCAATTTCTTTTGAATCAATGTTATAAACTAACATTTTGACCCCGTAGTGTTGTGCAATTTTTAGAAAAACTGCGTCATCGAAAAAACGCTCATAAAAGTCAGAGGGGACTGCCATTATAAGCGATCTGTCGGGCTCTTTTTCTTGTAAAACCACGAGATAAATGAGAAACTGTCCCAAGGCATCTTCAAATTGATCGAGATCGGATGGTCCAGTGAAACTTTTTATTTCTACGGCAATCTTTTCCAATCCTCGTTCTGCTGCAATGATTGTTCGTTCAGCTCCCAAATCAATATAGCCTTTTCTTCGCCCGATCCACATGAAGTAAGGATCGTGTGTGATCGTCCAGCCATCTTTTTCAAGTGCTTCCCGGACATGATCATGGTATTTATCTCTTCGCATGGCAGTGCAAATATACCGTTATCAAGCCGCTTTGATTTTTGCAAAATGAAATCCTTTCTTCCACTTTGCACGTAAATTTGGGCAAAACAATCGTCAAGTCATGCAAACACCTGTACGGAATACCCTCTACGGCGCACTCGTCGTCGTCTGCGCGGCCTTCGCCGCCTTCATTTTTATCAATGGCAAAAACAAATCCACGCTGCCCGAATTCAAGGAACGGACCGGCGTACTGGCCAACGCTCCGGAATGGGCGGAAACCAAAATTCGGGTTGCCAAAATCCTCACCGACCTGAAAGCCAAGCCGGAAGACGCCAAAAACCAGCTCCTGCTGGCCAAGGAGTTCATGCAGGAAGGCCGGATGACCGGCGATTACTCCTATTACAATAAGGCTGCGCTGGATCTGATCAACCATGTCCTGGCCAAAGACCCCAAGAATTTCGAGGCCATTTGCTACAAGGCGCTGGTCTACCTCTCCCAGCACCGTTTTGCCGAAGGCAAAGAAGTAGCCATGGAGGGCCTGCGCATGAATCCCTACAACTCGTTCATTTACGGCCTGTTGGTGGATGCCAACGTGGAAACGGGGGACTACCCCGCCGCCGTGGAAATGGCCGATAAAATGGTCACCGTCCGGCCGGATATCCGCTCCTATTCCCGCGTCTCCTATCTGCGGGAACTCCACGGGGACGTGCCCGGCTCCATTGAAGCCATCAAACTGGCGGTGTCCGCCGGTTACCCGGGTTACGAAGATACCGAATGGTCACGCATGGTCCTGGCCCACCTTTACGAAGATACCAACCAGCCTGACCTGGCCGAAGCCCAATACCACATGGCCCTCGAAGAGCGTCCCGACTATCCCTTTGCCCTGGCCGGCCTGGCCCGCATCGCGCGGTTCAAAAAAGACTATCCCACCGCCATTCAATACCTGGAAAAAGCCCGGGGCGTGATGAGCGATGCCTCTTTTTATGAAGAACTCATCGATGTCTATCGCCTCAACAACCAGCCCGATAAGGCCGATGAATGCGCCCGCATCACCGCCGACGCTTTGATGGCCGATAATATCACGGCCAATAAGGACCAGGACATGGGCCACTACTCCGATCGGGAACTGGCGGACCTGTATTTAAAAATGGGTAAAATGGACAAGGCCCTCGAACATGCCCGAATCGAGTACGACCGTCGTCCCCAGAACATGGACGCCACCGAAACCCTGGCCTGGGTACTGTATAAGAAAGGCCAGGCCGCTGAAGCCGCACCGCTGATGGCGACCACGCTGCGCACCAACTCCCAGAATCCCGAACGCCTGGTGAAAGCGGGCCTGATTATGGTAGCCAATGGCCAGACGGCCGAAGGAAAGGAACTGATCAACAAGGGACTGACGCTGAAGCCTTACCTGAACGAGACGCTGGCCCAGGAAGCAAAAGCCCTCATCAGCGGCTAATCGGGACGGAGAAAATTATGAAAACATTCCCTTCCCGTGCCGTGCCTTCCTGGCGGCTGATTGCTTTGTTCCTGGCGATAGCCACCGTCGCACAAGCGCATACCATTAATTACGAACTGGCTGCCATGTCTGGTGGCTCGATCGGCTGGATGTACCTGCAACTGGGCTTCACCCATATTATTCCGCTGGGACTGGATCATATCTTGTTCGTACTCAGCATATTCTTTCTGAGTCCACGCTTGTCCACGGTCATTTGGCAGGCATCGGCCTTTACGGTAGCGCACTCCATTACACTGGGGCTGGCCATGTACGGATACATCAAGCCGCTGCCGGCGGTGATCGAGCCGATCATTGCCCTGTCCATTTTTTTTGTGGCCATGGAGAATGTGCTGGTGCGCGAACTCAAGCCCAGCCGGATCGCCATCGTGTTTCTGTTCGGGCTCGTGCACGGCATGGGCTTCGCCAACGCGCTCACTTCGCTGGGGTTGCCACCGTCCGATTATTTTCTGTCTTTGCTGAGTTTCAACGTGGGCGTAGAGTTGGGCCAGGTCGCGGTCATCCTGATTGCCTATGGGTTAGTCGGCCGGTGGTTTGCGAACAAGCCCTGGTACCGCCAGCGAGTGGTGGTTCCGGTATCGATCGCCATTGCGGTCATCGCGCTGTATTGGACGATTGAGCGGACTTTCCTGTAGGCCGATTTTGCTGGAATGGGAACGCGGATGACGCGGATGTACCAAACGCAGATTCACGCGGATTTTAAAAAAATTACGGTCATCGCGCTGTATTGGACGATTGAGCGGACTTTCATGTAGGCCGCTTTTGAGGGGATTGGAACGCGGATGACGCGGATGGAACGGATAAAAACGGATTTTTTTTTAAATCCGCGGATAACCGCCTGATCCGCGTCATCCGCGTTCCCATTTCTCTACGGGCAGCTCTTACTTTTGCCCGTCTCTATACCGACCTCATGTTTACTATCTATCGGGCCAAACTTGCCGAACTCGAATTCCTGCGCGATTTCGCGGAGCAAACTTTTCGCATAACCTACGCAGCCCAGAATGACCCGCGGGCCTTCCAAGACTATTGCGCGGAGGCCTTCAGCCTGGAACAGCTGCGTGCTGAACTGGAGCATCCACACTCCGAATATTACTTCGCCTGCCGCGGCAATGAACGGGTGGCCTACCTGAAATTCAATTTCGACCGGCATCCCCCGGAGATCGGGAGCCAGCGCACACTGCAAATACAGCGCATTTACATCGATCGCAGCTGCCAGGGCCAGGGCCTGGGCCGTCAGCTCCTCGATTTTGCCCACCACCGTGCTGCCGAAGCCGGCCTGGATTGGGTGTGGCTCAGCGTCTGGAAAAAAGCGCCGGCCACCGTGACTTTCTACGAGCGCTGCGGTTTCAAAATATGCGGGGAGGAAGTATTCCCGCTGGCCAACGATCCGCAGGAAGACTGGCTGATGCGCAGGAGGGTAATGATTTATTAGGGAGAGGCACCCTGCGAACCCGCAGAATGCCTCTCTGTATTCCATAACGGGTAGCCGATC
>JBKJKS010000315.1:0-4937 GCA_046597295.1 Saprospiraceae bacterium | reverse complement strand
CCTCCACTCCTTCCCTCAACTCAAAAAACAAGAACACTTTATAAAAAAATCTTATAATGACAACCGCCCACATGGCAGTATCCAACGGCTAACCCCGCTCGCATTTGAACAACATCTCTTAACATTGCAGCCTCATCAAAGAACTGTATTGAAAATCAAAACCATTGATGCCAATAATTCCCCCAAACCAATTTCAAATCATGTAATTTGAGTTAATCCTAAACTCATCCTTTGTCAAATTTTTCTGGGCCAATCCAGTTATTGGTTATCAGTTATTAGACCGGCAGCGCTATGGCCCGGGATGAAGCGGTAAACTTTCGACCAGGCTTGTTACCTTTGCCCTTGCAAACAGGATGTTTGCAAAAATCTGCATCAGTGTTTAGGGCTATTGTACCAATAACTGATAACTGATAACCATTAACCATTTAGTATAATCCGAACGACACTTTGAGGAAATGAAGGTTTCGCTGAACTGGATACGAGATTATCTCGACCTGCATAAGTCTGCCCCTGAAATCGCTGCTATACTTACCTCCCTGGGCCTGGAAGTGGAAGGCTGGGAAATGGTGAAACCCTCGCCGGTGGACCTGGCCCAGGTGGTCACGGCCCTGGTCACCGCTTGCGAGCGCATCCCGGAGACGGATCACCTGTCCGCTACGCTGGTGGACATTGGCGATGGTCTATCCCGTTCCATCGTCTGCGGAGCGCCCAATGTGGCTGTCGGCCAGAAGGTCTTCGTGGCCCTGCCCGGCGCCCAGGTCTTCAGTAAAGATGGTCAACTATTCACCATCGGCGAACGAAAAGTGAAAGGTGTGGCCTCGCAGGGCATGATCTGCGCGCAGGATGAACTCGGCGTCGGCCAGGACCACAGCGGCATTCTGGTGCTGCCGCCGGAGACGGCTTTGGGCATCACCGCCGCCAGCTGGTTCCAGCAAGAGGTAGATACCATTTTCGAGATCGGGCTCACTCCCAATCGCGCCGACGCGACCAACCACCTCGGGGTGGCCCGCGACCTGGCGGCCTACCTGCGCGTCCACGAGCAGCTGACAGATTCCGCATTCCGCATTCCATCCCTCCTTCGCCTGAAAGAGGCTTCGGCGGGTAAACATTCCGTATTCGACGTCTCCGTGGAAACGCCCGCCGCCTGCCCCCGTTTCACCGGCGTGGTCATCAGCGGTCTGCAGGTGCAGGAAAGTCCGGACTGGCTGAAAAACCGCCTGCTGGCCATCGGCCAGCGGCCCATCAACAACGTGGTGGACGTGACCAACTACGTGCGGGCCGAGCTGGGCCAACCGCTGCATGCCTACGACCAGGCCGAGGTGCAGGGTGGAAAGATCATCGTTAAAACCCTGCCGGCCGGCACCATCTTTAAAACGCTGGATGGCGTGGACCGACCGCTGCTGGCCGAAGACCTGATGATCTGCGATGGCGCGTCCCATCCGATGTGCATGGGCGGCGTATTCGGTGGCGCCACGTCGGGTGTAAAAGAGTCCACGACCGCCATTTTTCTGGAAAGCGCTTATTTTCATCCGCAGTGGATCCGGCGCTCCATGCTGCGGCATAACCTGCGCACCGATGCCGCCTGGATGTTCGAGAAAGGGGTGGATCCCAATGGTTGCCGCTTCGCGCTCGAACGGGCGGCGCTGTTGATCCTGGAATTAGCCGGCGGCGAACTGTCTTCGGCGGTAGTCGATATTTACCCAAACCCTGTGCTGCCGGCCCGCATTCCGGTCAGCTACGCCCGGGTAAACCGGCTGATCGGTGAAAACATTTCCCAAGCAAGGATAAAAACCATCCTGACGGCCCTGGAGATTGGTGTGGACGCCGAAAATGCGGATGGTTTTGTAGCAATTATTCCCACCAACAAGCCCGATGTGACCCGCGAAGCCGACGTGGTGGAAGAAATCCTGCGGGTGCACGGGCTGGACAACGTACCCCTTCCCACCCGGATCCGCAGCAGCATGGAGATCACACCCCGGCCCAATCCGGATGCGCTGCGCAACCTGGCCGCCGATTTTCTGGCGGCTAATGGTTTTAACGAGTGCATGAACCTGTCTTTGTCAAACAAAGATTACTACGTTGGAGAAAATAAGGTATTGCCCCTACAGAGTATCGGATCGGAACAGGCGCAGATTAAAAACGACCTGGTTTATATCCAGAATACGGCGAATCAAGGCTTGAACTGTCTGCGGCCTTCCTTGCTCCTGCCTGGACTGGAAACGATTTTGAGAAATCAGAATCGTCAAAATGCGGACCTTCGATTGTTTGAGTTTGGTAAAGTCTACCGGGACGCCGGCAGTAATACTGTCGATAAGCAGCTGCACCCTTCTTTTAAGGAAACCCTGCGGTTGGGTATTTTTTTAACGGGTCGGCAGCAAAGTGAAAGCTGGCAGAACGCGGGGAAAAAGGACGTGGATTTTTACACGTTAAAAGGTTATGTAGCAGGACTGTTGAGCCGCTTGGGCATTCAGCCGGTCTCCTCCACCCTGGATACGTCCAGCTCCGGTATGTTCCAGTTTGCCCTCAAATATCAGATGAATCCGGGCGAGATCGTCACTTTCGGGAAAGTCAATCCCGCCATTACCCAAAAAATGGAGATTAAAAACGCCGTTTTTTACGCCGATTTCCATTTTGAAAACATGTTGAAAGCCCTGGTGGACCACAAAATATCCTTTACCGAGCTCCACCGCTTCCCGGTAGTACGCCGCGACCTCGCTTTGGTGTTGGATCGGGATGTTTCCTTTGACGTCATTCAACAATTGTCGCGACGCACCGCTAAAAAGCTGTTGAAAGAGGTAAACCTGTTCGACGTCTACGAGGACGAGGGCAAACTCGGCGCCGGTAAAAAATCCTATGCCGTGAGTTTTCTGTTCGAAGACCCGGAAAAAACCCTGCAGGACAAAGACATAGACGCCGCCATGCAGCAATTGCAGCAGGCCTTTGAAACCAAACTGCAGGCGACTATCCGACGGTAAGACCCACAGCAGACGCTGCAAATCGCATTTTTTTGCTACATTGTCTGCTGATTTTTGCCAGATTATGACCGATACATCTTCATCTCCGTCCACTATTCAGATCACGGTACTGATCGCCGGACGGCCTTATTTACTGAAAGTGAACGCCGCCGACGAAGTCTTGATCCATCGGCTGGCGCAGCAAGTGAACGATAAAGTGGCGGCCTTTAAAGCCGCGCAGCCCGCGAAAGACCAACAGGATTGCCTGGCTATGGCGCTGTTGACCTACGCGGTGGAACATTACCGAAGCAACGAAAAGAACCCTTGAAAACAATTTTCATCACCTAACTGAGCAACATTTATGGACATAACAGCAATAATAATCGGGCTGGTCGTAGGCGGTATCATCGCTTACCTGATTGCCACCCAAATGGCCAAAAAGGGCAACCTGAAATCCGTCGAGGAACATAACCGGCAGGCCGATCTGGCCGTGCAGGAAGCGCGCCTCACTGCCAAGCGTCTCACCGATGAGGCCGCCGTGGAGGCACAGCGCCTGCAACTGAAAGCGACCGATCTGGTGGCCAAGGCCGAAGCCGAGAACGAGCGCATCAAGCAGCAGAAGATTCAGGAGGCCAAGGAACGCTACGCCCAGATGCGCAGCCAGTTCGATACGGAGAAGCACCAGCACCAGTTGAAACTCAAGGAAATGGAGCTGGAAGTCGTTACGAAAGAAAAAGATCTGCAGATCGAACAGGAGGCTTTCCAGAGCAAAATAACGGAGGTGGAAAACCGCCGCAGCGAACTCGACAACCGCCAGCTGGAGATGGAAGCGCTGCGCGAAAACCTGGATAAGCAGGTGAAGATCGTGCAGAAAAAGAAAGAGGAACTGGATGCTGCCAACGAGGAGCGCATCAAGGCCCTCGAAAAAATAGCCGTGCTGAGCCAGCAGGATGCCAAAGACCAGCTCCTCGAAGCCGTACGCGCTAAAAGCGAAAGCGAGGTCATGTCCATCGTGAAAGAAGCGGTGAGCCAGGCCAAACTGAACGCCAACAAAGAGGCCAAAAAGATCGTCATCCAGACCATTCAGCGCATGGCCGCCGAGTTCACCATCGAGAATACGGTCTCGGTGTTCAATCTGGAAAGCGACGATATGAAGGGCCAGATCATCGGCCGCGAGGGCCGCAATATCCGGGCGCTGGAAGCCGCTACCGGCGTCGAGGTCATCGTGGACGACACGCCGGAAGCCATCGTCATTTCCTCCTTCGATCCCATTCGCCGCGAGGTAGCGCGTTTGTCGCTGCAGCGGCTGGTCGCCGACGGCCGTATTCACCCGGCCCGCATCGAAGAGGTGGTGGCCAAAGTGCGCAAGCAGCTCGAAGAGCAGATCATGGAGATCGGCGAGCGCACCGTGATCGAGCAGGGTATTCACGGCCTCAACCCCGCGCTCGTGCGCATGGTGGGCCGGATGCGTTTCCGCTCCTCCTATGGACAAAACCTGCTGAAACACTCCATCGAAACGGCGGAGCTCTGCAGCATCATGGCCGCCGAACTCGGCCTCAACCCCAAGCAGATCAAAATGGCCAAGCGCGCCGGCCTGCTGCACGACATCGGTAAAGTGGCCGAGGAAGAGACCGAACTCTCGCACGCCCTGGTCGGCATGAAAATGTGCGAGCAATACGGCGAACACCCGGTGATCACCAACGCCGTCGGCGCCCACCACGACGAGGTGGAGATGAACAACATCATTTCGCCGATCATCCAGGCCTGCGACGCCATTTCCGGCGCCCGCCCCGGTGCCCGCCGTGAAATACTCGAGAACTACCTCAAGCGTATTGGCGAACTGGAAGAGATCGCCATGAGCTACGACGGCGTATCCAAAGCCTTCGCCATGCAGGCCGGCCGCGAACTGCGCGTCATCGTCGAGGCCGACAAGGTAACCGACCAGTACGCCGACGATCTGTCGTTCATGATCTCGCAGAAGAT
>JBKJKS010000181.1:0-2610 GCA_046597295.1 Saprospiraceae bacterium | reverse complement strand
AAAATCATCGCTGCCCGGCGCTTTGGGCGGTTGCGTTACGATCACCTGCAGCAGTTTGGCGTGGTGATGAAGCGGGCCAAATACTTTCTCACCTGCGCGGATCGCATTCCCATTCACGCCGGCCTGGACCCGGCCGTGGTGCGCCGCCAGTTGCGGCCGCAGCGGCCGGCGGAGGCGCAGCTGAGTTTGTTTTGAAACAGCGACTATTCCTCTACGACGGCACTTACGAAGGTCTGCTCTCGGCAATTTTCGAGAGCTACCGACTGCAGGTGGAGGCAGGCGGCTTTGTGGCGGAAGACGACTTTCATGGCGATCTGTTCGAAGCACCGCTGGTAGTACCCGTGCAGCCGGCGCATGCCCAACGGGTGACGGCGGGATTGATCCGCAAAACCTCTCCCCAGGCGGCGACCATGCTCTACCAGGCCTTTCACTCGGAGCACGCGGAGGTGGAAATGCTCATTTACCGCTTTATCCGCCTGGCCATGGCCAGTGTGCAGAACATCGAGGAAAATTTTATCGAACCCTGTGTGCTGAAGCTGCACCAGTTGAAGAAGCAGGTCGGGCGTGAGGTGCACCGCATGCACGCCTTTGTGCGTTTCCAGCAGGCCAATGATGGTCTGTTCGTTGCGGTGATCGACCCGGATTTCAACGTGCTGCCGCTCATCGGCGAGCACTTCGAAAAACGCTATGCCGCCCAGCGCTGGATGATCTACGACAGTCGCCGCCATTACGGACTGCATTATGACCAGCAGCGCACGGAGTACGTGACCTGCAGTGCCGACATGCACCTGCGGTTGCGGCAGCAGGTGAAAGACGCGCTATCCGTAGAGGAAGATCAGTACCAGACGCTGTGGAAGGACTATTTCGACAGCGTCAATATTCCGGAGCGGCGCAATATGAAGTTGCACCTGCAACACGTGCCCAGGCGCTATTGGAAATACCTGACGGAAAAATATTGAAAGGAAAAACTTGATTATGTTTGCCGCCGTTGCGGCCGGTGGCCGCGGCCTTCCTAACTATCCTCACCGCACACATGGCCGACTCAAAAGCACACCTTTTATACGTAGAAGACGACGAAAGCCTCAGCTTTGTGACCCGCGACAACCTGGAACTGAATGGCTACCAGGTCACCTATTGCGAGGACGGGCAAAAAGCGCTCGACATCATTCAATCCGCCCAGCGATTCGATCTGTGCATCCTCGACGTGATGCTGCCCGAGGTAGATGGCTTCACGCTGGCCCAGGAGATCCGCAAGCGCGATGAGCAGGTGCCGATCATTTTTCTGTCGGCGAAGAGCATGAAGCAGGATAAGATCCAGGGCCTCACCCTGGGTGCGGACGATTACATGACCAAGCCCTTCAGCATCGAGGAGCTGCTATTGAAAATTGATATTTTCCTGCGGCGCACCCGCTTTATTGCCGCCGCCCGCACCAACACCCCGGCCGTGATCGGCGACTACACCTTCGATTACAAAAACCTAAGCCTGGCCTACGGCGGCGAGCAGGCCGAAACGCTGACCCAGAAAGAAGCCGATCTGTTGCGGCTGCTGAACGAGAACCGCAACCAGGTGGTCAAGCGTTCCTACATCCTGGAGAGCATCTGGGGAAAAGACGATTACTTTCTGGGACGCAGCCTCGACGTGTTTATTTCCCGCATGCGCAAATACCTGAACCAGGACGACCGGATCAAGGTGGAGAATATTCACGGGGTGGGGTTTAAGTTTCGGGTAGATGACTAGAAAACGTTGGACCAAATGCGCTATCGAAACATCCTGCTGATTGATGATGATGAGGAGGACCAGGAAATATTTCTATCCGCTGTAGAGGTAGTCTCTGCATCGGTTAACTGTATCGCCTTCAGCGATGCTACCGAGGTAACCGGATTTTTGGATTTTAAACCTTAACGACCATGCCTTCAACAGGCCCCGGCAATTTATATTTTCTCTCCGGCGGAGGAGCGATGGGTGCATTGATCCGGGCCACCGACTGGAGTAAAACGCCGCTTGGAGAGCCAAAGGACTGGCCGCATAGCTTAAAGACCATGGTGGCGGTAATGCTGGATAACCCTTTCGGCATGTATATCGCCTGGGGTAAAACGTATATTCAGCTGTATAATGATGGTTATCGGCCCATTCTTGGCTCCACCAAGCATCCGCAGGCATTGGGAATAAGTTCCCGGGAAACCTTTGCGGAAATATGGCATATTATAGAATCGATGTTCGACGGTGTTATGCAGGGAACGGCCGTCGGCTTCCCTGATTTTATGCTGCCCTTGAACAGGAACGGTTTCGTGGAAGAATGTTATTTTGATTTTTCCTACAGTCCCATTCGCAAGGATGACGGGGAAGTTGGGGGCATATTAGTAACGGTGATTGAAACCACCAATAGAAAGAAAGCCGAAATAGCCTTGCTGGAAAGTGAAGAACGGTTCCGGGCAATGGCTGAAAATATTCCCAATCTGGCCTGGATGGCCAATGCGGAGGGCTGGATATTCTGGTATAACAAAAAATGGTATGAATACACGGGCACTACGCCCGAGCAAATGGAAGGATGGGGTTGGCAGTCGGTCCATCATCCGGAAGAACTGCCCGGGGTGCTCCTCCAATGGCGG
>JBKJKS010000112.1:0-3129 GCA_046597295.1 Saprospiraceae bacterium | reverse complement strand
GTTGTACGGCGCAAAAAGAAATGAAATTAACCATTTCTCCAAATCCCTTTCCTGATACTGATTTTGTCTATATTAAACCTGGCATGTTTATGATGGGATGTAACATTAATTTATGCACAGATCCTGCTGTCGGAGTATTTGGTTGTGGGCCAACAGAATGCTTTAGCCATCCAGTGCATTTAACAGCAGGTTTTATGATGGGTGCAACAGAAGTGACTCAGCAACAATGGTTTGAGGTTCTAGGAACAGAACCAAGTCAGCATCAGGATTGTCCGCTTTGTCCAGTAGAAAATATTAAGTGGGAAATGATTAAAAATGAGTTCCTTCCGGCACTCATTAAAAAAACTGGCAAAGACTATTCTTTGCCAACCGAAGCCCAATGGGAGTATGCTGCCCGTTGCGGAGATGATAATGCTGTATTTTCAGGGACATCCACTACAGATGTAGACTCGGTGAATCATTACATTTGTGAGTTGCACCTCACAGAACCTGACCAATGTACTGGTCCAACTCAAAATGTACGCAGTTTTCATCCAAATAAATGGGGACTGTACAGCATGAGCGGTAACGTAGAGGAATGGTGTATTGATCCATACACACATGAGTACTACGCCTCCCAAAATTTAGCCACTGATCCTGAAAGCAAATCGATGACAACGCTGAGAGTAGTTAGAGGAGGTCACTATGCCTCAAATCTCAATGATACACGTGTGTCCTTTCGAATTGGCCGTGATAAAAACGTTAATACCTTACGTTTAGGATTTCGTTTAATTAGAAAAAATTAAACCTTCTAGTATCTTTGAAACAATGATGATTATTAAAGCGCACAAAAAGCATCCAGCACTGCAAAGCCTATACTATCTTGTCAAAGTCGCCGCTTGACGCTTTACCACCTACCATTGTTTCCGAAACCAAAAGGCCCGCCGGACCAATCCGGCGGGCCTTCCCTTCTACCCCTGATACCCCTGAAAATCCTCCTCCGAAAAATCGGCGGCCTGGACCGGCTCCTGGCGGCGGTTGCGCCACCACCAGTAGCCGACGCCGCCCACCATCAGATAAGGCAGCAGGAGCATGTACAGAATACCGGAATTCAGGCCCCGGCCGGCGGTACCGCCGTTTTGCAGGTTTGATTCGGCGGACATTTTACACATCGGACACTGGGCGTTCGCGGGAGCGGCCGTTCCGAGCAGCAAAAAGAGGAGCAGGAGGAGCGAGCACAGTGGCACACATTTATTTCTCATGATCAGAATCGTCTTTTATGGATAAAACGGTTGCAGAAAAAAGTAACAGACCGGACCGGTAATGGCCACGTACAGCCAGAAAGGATAGACCCAACGGGCCATGCGGCGGTGGCGTTCGTACTGGCCGGTGTAGGCCCGGTTGAAAGTCAGCAGAATGAACGGCAGGATCACGGCGGCCAGGAAAATATGGGTGAGCAGGATCACCAGATAGACCGTTCGGCTGCTGCCGACCCGCAGCAATTCCTCGGCGCTCACTACACCATTATGATCGAAGTCGCCATAGCGCACTTCCGGGGTAGTGAAATGGTACAGCACATAACAGAGCAGGAACAGCGCCGAACAAGCCAGCGCCGCGTAGTTGGCCCGGCGATGACGGTGCACCTGCCCGTTTTTGATAAAATACAGCGAGGCGAGCAGCAGCACGGCAGTTGCCGCATTCAGGGTCGCGATCACCGGCGGCAGGAAGCCAAAATCCATCCCCAGGTCGATCTTCACGCGGCGCATCAGGACGACCAGCAGAATGACCACGGCCGAAAGGAGGTAAGCAGCCAGGTTCATGCGCTTTTCCAATAGCACATTGGGCTGTAAATCAGGCATCGTCGGTCTCATTTTTGCGGAAGCAGGATTGAAATCTGTTCCACCATCCGCCCCACTTCTTTTTCATCCAGGGCATTGTAGTAGCGCCGGATCACACCCGCCGTATCGGTCAGCGCAAAGTACTGCGGATAGGAACTGATCTTGTTTTTGAGATAGTAGGCCTCGAAGCCGTTGTTCAGGATCGTGCTCCAGGTACCCAGTCCCCCGGTACAAACCCAGGTCGCATAGTCGTAACTCGGCATTTTCTGGATGTGGGAGCGAAACTCGGCGGTGCCGCCCTGGGCGATCATGGCGATCCGGAAGTGCTCATTCTGCCCGAATTGATCGTACAGCCGCTCGCCCGTTCCGATTATTTTCCGGTTGGTATCGGTCAGGTCGGGATTTTCTTCAAACATATGCAAAACGACGACCTTTTTCTTGAGGCGGTCTTCTTTGGTACCGTCCGGAAAAATCACCGGCGCACTGCGGATCTGGCCGTAGGCGGCGAGTTCGCCCACGGCGGCCCGGCGCCAGTTCACCCCCTCGCGCAAATACAACCAGGAGCCGAGCGGAAAACCGACCAGGATGAGCAGCAGGGCGATGGTGATGAATACTTTGCGGCCCAGCGTAGGCTTTTTTTCAATTTCAGGCATGGTATAAAATTCTGATATTCAACAAAAAAGGGTGTGGCTTGGTTGCCCCACCCTTTTCCAGTTTTGTAAAATTTACGTCTGCTTCCCTTACCGGAAAAGCACCGGACGGATGGGGAACCCTAGCCCTGCTGGCGATCGAAGGTAGCCGGCAAAATATAGCCCTGGGGCCGACCAGCCGGCGCGGGCAGCACATTTTCCTCGCGGCCCTGCTCATTTTTATACTGAATTTCCTGCCGGCTGGTTTTCCAGTAGTTGCCTTCCTGGAAAAAAGCAATCACCGCCCAGATCAGCAAGGTGGTCGGCAGGAGCACGGACAAGGCCATTCCCCGGACTTCATACGCCATGTGCATGAAGAAGTAAATGATGAAATAGGCCTTGTACAAGGAAAAGCCCACCATCAGGACCATATAGAAATAATGCCCGAAACCGTGCTTGAATGCTACACCCGGAATCAGGTGCCCTTTGGCCAGCAGCGCGATCAACACTTCTATGATCGTAATGATACCCAGGCGAACGAGGCCATAGAATACCATTTTCTTCTGTTCGTCGTATGTTTGATGTTCAGCCATTGCTTGGTAAATAGTTGATTTACAATTATTGTTGGTTTAGAGGGGTTTAGAGGGGTTTAGAGGGGTTTAGGGGGTTTAGAGGGGTTTAGG
>JBKJKS010000080.1:0-3401 GCA_046597295.1 Saprospiraceae bacterium | reverse complement strand
GAGCAGGCGGCGAAAGCGGCGACATCATCGCCAAAGTGCCAGCCGGCCTGTCGGGCAATGTCGAGATCAGCGTGGAGGAGGGAGATTGTATTGCGCGGTCCGGCGGGTTCATTGTATCCGGTAGTCTGCCAACCGGCGCACAGCCTTCCTTGCCGAATATTGTTATTCCTACGCCACCAGCCAGTGTTTCTGCGGATATTGGAAACGTATGGGTCAATGCGGCTACCACTTTCGATCAATTTAATAGCCCGGAACATAGTATTCTGATTGGGAAAGGCACTACGGTCGGTAACGTTGTTAATATCGAGGAGCCATTCTCCAAAGAAAGCATTAAAGGTGTTGAAAGCCTGGTCTCGGGTTTTTTCAACATCAGTACCCGGGAAGTTCAAATAGTCATAGATCGCACGGTTAATGGCGGCATTATCGAACATTTCGACGGAGAATTTATAGCGGTACCGAATTTCTTACCCGCCAGTGCGCAAGTTGCCGTTCTACTGGTCTCCCGTGAAACAGGGCGCCAATTACTGATCTATAAATCCTGAAAATTCACCGTTCGCCCACGTAGCGCGCGCCGACCGTAAACGCCGAGTAAGTACCTTTTTCTATTCCGATCGAATCATCGTATGCGGGCAGCCCCTGCCAGCCCAGGCTCAGGCTCCACTGGGGATTGAACACCCATTGGGCGCCGGCGCCGGCGGTTAAAAACCAGTTGACCTGCCGAAGGCCCGCTTTGAAGCGTTTCTCAAAAGTGCTGAGGTAGCCGGCGCTGCCGAATACGTACAGCCTTTGTCCGGCAGCGGTGGTCAGCAGCCGGCGGATGAGGTAGGCATTGAGCGGCAGTTCCCAGGTGGTCTGCTTGCGGTCGTCGTTGGCCAGGCGCACCTGCGGGCTGAGCTGCCCGACCACGTACCAGCCCGGTGCGAACAGCGTGGCGTAGTTGCCCTGCACGGACAAGCGCGTGCGGTCTTCACCCAGCGTGACCCGGTGCTGCTGGGCGGCGACCGGAAAATACGCGCTGCCCTGGACAGTGAATTCGTAATGCTCGACAAAAGGCACGTAGCGCAGGCGCAGACCGACGGCCGACAAGGTATGCGTCCCCACGCCGGTCAGCGGTTCGGGGCCATAAGCGCCAAACGGGGCGACTTCGCTGGCAGGTCCAAAACGCAGGTTGGAATAAACGAGATCCGCCCCGGCACTCAGGCGATTACGGCGTGAAATGCCGCGCTGGAGCTGCAAGAAATGGGTCAGTTGCGCGGCGCGGTAGTTGGCCGTGTCGGGCGTCCGGTAATTCACAAAGGTGTTGAAAAAACCGATTTCCGTCTGGCCGTCCGCCACCACCGGTGTAAGCCCGGGCGCGATGGCCAGACCGAGGGAGTCGTCCGTGACCGTTTGGGCATGGAGCAGGCAGGGGAACAGGGCGGCAATAATCAGGAAGCAGGTTTTCATAGTTGTGTTTTGCAGGAGGAGAAAGGGGTTGAGAAAGGTTGAACGGGTTTAGAAAGGTTTAGAGGGGTTTAGAGGGGTTTAGAAAGGTTTAGAGGGGTTTAGGCGCGCTTTTCAAACCAATGGTCTGCCGAAATGTCGAGCTTTTTCTAAACCCATCTAAACCTTCTAAATTTCCTCTAAACCTATTTATCACCATCCCTGATGGCCACTTCCAATTATGCCACCAGCCGTCGGTGGTAGTTGACCTGGCCCAGGTGGTAATTCAAGTGCGTCAGCAGGTGCAGCAGCATATGGTCCATGCCGACGATCTGGCCGTGCTTTTCGACCGGGTAGTCGCGCCGCAGGTCCTCGTCGCTGCGTTTTTCCAGCGTACTTCTGATCACCTGTAACGTCGTATCGAGGTCGTCGAGCAGTTGCTGCCGCGGCACATGCCGCAGGGCGAATTCCGCATCGCGGTCGCGGACATAGCCAGTGGCGCCCAGGACCGTCCCGATGAAATGCCGGAGATTGCCGAGCAGGTGCAGGCACAGGTTGCCGGCGGAGTTGCTGATCTGGCCGCGCACAACCCACAGGCTTTGTTCGTCGGGATACAGGCTGATTTCTGTGCGGAGTTTGAGCAGATCGCGCTCCAACATTTCGGTGAGGGTGGTTAGAAACATGCGTCTTGCTTTACACTGGGTTTTGTATGTTTGTCCGGGATACACGGTCAAAGGTATAGCTCCGGCGGTGACCGGCTTCCACGGGTATTCGATTAATAACCACCATTTTTAAAGACCCACCATGCACCTGAATCTGGACGCCACCCCCGAGCATACCTACGACGCCATCGTCATCGGCTCCGGCATGAGCGGCGGCTGGGCCGCCAAGGAACTGACCGAAAAGGGCCTGAAAACCCTGGTCCTGGAGCGCGGCCGGATGGTCGAGCACGTCACCGACTACCCCACCGCCAACCTGGATGTCTGGCAAATGCCGCACCGGGGCCGGCCGATGCTGGCGGCCCGGCAGGCAGCGCCGATCCAGAGCAAAGTGTACAACTTCCACGAGGGCAGTCAGCATTTCTTCGTGCGCGACGTCGACCATCCCTACCAGCAGACCAAGCCCTTCGACTGGATCCGGGGCTACCACGTAGGCGGACGCTCCATCCTCTGGGGCAAGCAGACCTACCGCTGGAGCGACCTCGATTTCGAAGCCAACGCTAAAGACGGCTACGGCGTGGACTGGCCGATCCGCTACGCCGATATTGCGCCCTGGTACAGTTATGTGGAAAAATTCGCCGGCATCAGCGGTTCGATAGAGCACCTGGCCGTGCTGCCCGACAGCGAATTCCTGCCGCCCATGGAAATGAACGTCCTGGAAAAACACGTGGCGAAGCGCATCCGGGAACACTACAACGACGCACGCCGGATGATTATCGGCCGGGTGGCGCACCTCACCGTGCCGCACAATGGGCGGGGCGCCTGTCAGTACCGCAACCGCTGCGAGCGGGGCTGCCCCTACGGCGCCTATTTCAGCAGCAACTCGTCTACTTTGCCGGCTGCCAAAGCCACCGGCCGGCTGACCATCCGCCCATTTTCCGTGGTGCATTCCATTATTTACGATGAAAAAACCCAGCGCGCAACGGGCGTGCGGATCATTGACGCAGAAACCATGCAGACTTATGACTATTATGCCAAGGTCATTTTCTGCAATGCCTCCACGCTGGGTACGGCCGCCATTTTGATGAATTCGACTTCGGCGCGTTTTCCCAACGGACTGGGCAATGACAGCGGACAACTCGGGCACAATCTGATGGACCACCACTACGGCGTGGGTGCTTACGGCAACAGCGATGATTTCACGGACCAATACACCTATGGCAATCGCCCGAATGGCATCTACATTCCCCGTTTCCGCAACGTGCAGGCGGGTGAAAACCGCGGTTACCTGCGCGGCTTCGGCTACCAGGGCGGGGCGCA
>JBKJKS010000475.1:0-4595 GCA_046597295.1 Saprospiraceae bacterium | reverse complement strand
CCGGGTAATATCCGTCAGCATCACGGTGAGCTTGTCGCCCACGCGGTTGGCGCCCGTCAACAGCCACTTGCCGGCGGAACTCACGAAAAAATCTACCACATTACTGACCGGGTTGGTGACCAGGGGATTTGCCAGACTTTCGGCAACCGGGCCGGGAAAGAGGCCGTCGATGGTCAATCCTTCCAGAGGAAGCCGGCCCAGCAGATTACAGGCCGTACTGTTGGCCAGGGTGCATGCCCAATCAGAAGGGATTTCCGAACTACTATTGGCTGCCTCAAAAAGCAGCATGCCTACGGGCGACCATTCAAAGACGTGTAGTTTTTTATCTTCCATTTCCGACCATATGGTGGTATAAAAATTACCGATTAAAGCGAATGGCTTATCCCTCTCACGGCCTGTAGTCGTAGGAGGGCTTACAGCAACGTCTGATGCTTACTGTCATTCTATATTGTAGTTCTTTAACTTGTTATACAGGGTTTTTCGGTCAATTCCAAGCATTTGAGCGGCCTTGCTCTTATTAAAACGCGCCTCTTGCAAGACCTGCATGATCATATCATATTCGGCACTGCTAGCCACCGCTTTGAGGTCGGTTTTTTCCGGCATGACCGGACGGCTGATGGCTGCCGGCGCGGCGGAAGTGACCGGCGGAGCAATGGAAGGAGAAGGCGTGATCATAATCGGTTGGTTGTCGGATTTCTGTTCGTTGGGGTCATCCAGTTCCAGTCGGGCGTAATAGGCAATTTCGAAGGGTAGTGATTTGGCTTCGACCATCGGTCCGTCCGTGAGCAGCGTGGCGCGCTTAATGACGTTCTTCAGTTCCCGCACGTTCCCGTACCAGGGATATTGCATAAAAATCTGCACCACGTCATCGGAGAAGCCCTGAATCTCCTTGCCCAGCTCCCGGCTCGTGTCCTGCAAAAAGCGCATGGCAAACAGCATAATATCATCGCGACGTTCGCGCAAAGGCGGCATTTCCAGCGTAAACTCATTGAAGCGGTGGTAAAGGTCTTCCCGGAATCTTCCCTTGCGGCAGGCCTGCCACAGGCGCTCATTGCTGGCCACCAGGATGCGGACGTCGAGCGGTATTTCCTTGGCGCTGCCGATGCGTTTCAGCCGGCGCTCCTGCACGACCCGAAGCAGGGCCACCTGCACATCGTAGGGTAGGTTAGTCACCTCATCCAGGAACAGGGTGCCGCCATTGGCCATTTCAAAATGCCCGATCTTCACGGTCAGGGCGCCCGTAAAAGCGCCTTTTTCGTGGCCAAACAATTCGCTGTTGGCCAGATCTTTCGAAATGGCTCCACAGTCCATGGCCACGAAGGGCTGGTTGCGCCGCGGGCTGCGATCGTGGATCATGCGGGCAATGGACTCCTTGCCGGCGCCACTTTCCCCGTAAATGATAACACTGTAATTGGTCGGTGCGACCAGGTCGATCTGCTTGTACAGGGCCTGGGCCTGCAGGCTGTCGCCCACGACATAGCCGCTCGGGTTGGCCGAAGGGGCGACCATTTTGAACTTGGTCGGCGGACTGCTTTCCTCCGGCATCCCGCCCATCTGCACCGTCGAAACGGGCGCGGCCAGGGCCCGCTGGATGCTCAGTAATATTTCATCCGGCACGATGGGTTTGGAAATATAGTCGAAAGCGCCCTGCTTCATGACATTGACCGCCATCCGGATATCCGAATAACCGGTCATGACCAGCACGGGAATATGGGGCAGTTTTTCCCGAAGTTGTTGCAGTACCTCACTGCCTTCCATGTCGCCCAGCCGAAAATCAGTCAGGATCAAGTCCGGCCTTTCATTCTCCGCCAGACTGATCCCCGCCTGTCCGCTGTTGGCGGTGACGACGACATAACCCTTCCGGGAGAGGAAGCGATTGAGGAGGGTACAGATATCGAGATCATCATCAATAATCAGAATTTTTTCCATAGTCGTAGCCGACGAATTGCGGTCGGGTAAAAGTTGAGGTGATGTGGTGCCGAATAGGGCATATAGTTAACTGCCGCGTGGAAGCAGGTCGTGCCAACCGCTTAACCCTTACAGCGTTTTGCGCATTTTGGCCACGGGTATGTTCATCGCATCCCGGTACTTGGCCACGGTACGACGCGCTACGTGATAACCTTTTACCAGTAGTTTGTCGGCCATTTCCTGGTCGGTAATGGGATTCTGTTTATCCTCCAGTCCGATGAGTTCGCTGATAATATCGCTAATCTCCTTATTGGTCACCAGCTCGCCATCCGTTTTGGCCAGACCGCCGTTGAACAGCTCTTTCAGGTGTACAATGCCAAAGGGGGCCAGGGCATACTTCATGCTGGTCACCCGGGACACCGTGGAAATATCGAGGCCGGTCTGCTCGGCCACGTCTTTCAGGATCATGGGACGCAGGTCCTTTTCATCGCCGGTACGAAAGTAGTCGCGTTGCAGCGTGACGATGGCCTGCATGGATTTGAGCATGGACTGTTCGCGTTGGCGGACCATTTCCACGAACCAGATGGCCGAATCCACCTTGGAACGCAGGTATTGTACGGCGGCTTTGTCCCGCTTGACCGATTTGTCGCGCTGCATGGATTCCAGCATTTCCACCATGTCGCCGCTGATACGGAGGCTGGCGCTGTTGCCGTTGGCCAGGAAGACCTGGAACTGCCCATCGTCGGTTTTTTCGACCACAAACTCCGGAATGATATTTTGGTTCTTGACCAGTTCGGCGGTATTGCTGCCGACGGGTCGGGGGTTGAGCCGGGCAATCAATGCGGTGGCGCACTTCATGTCCTGGGTACTCACCCCCAGCAGATTGATCAACTTGTCGTAGCTGCGGTTAGCCAGGTCGTTGAGGTGTTTCTTGACGATGGTGTGGGCCAGATCGATGCAGGCTATCGTATGCTGTTTGGCTTCCAGCTGAAGCAGCAGGCATTCGCGCAGGTCACGGGCGCCGACTCCGACGGGTTCCAGGCTCTGCACGATTTCGAGGGCTGCTTCGAGCTCGGGCGTCTCGACAAAAATGCCCTGGGCGAAGGAGAGATTGTCGGCAATATCATCGAGATCGAGCCGCAGATAGCCATCGTCGTCGAGGCTATCGACGAGGTAGCCGGCCAGCACCCGCTCGCGATCGCTCAGCGGCATCATGACCAGCTGGTCTTTCAGTTGCTCCCGAAAATCCGTGCTTTGCACCAGCGTCGGGCTGAAAGGCGTATCATCCGGACTACGCAACTCCCCGGTGATCTTATATTCGGGCAGATCGTCATCCTGGTGGTACTGTTCCAGCAGTTCGAAACGGTCATATTCTTCCGTTTCGCTGTCGCTTTCGGATTCTCCCTCGGTAGCATCGGCAGTCGGCGATTCGGCCTCCGGAAGGGCTGGATCCGCCTCCGTAGCGGTGGCTTCCGCCTCCAGTGCAGGGTTCTCTTCCAATTCGTCTTTGATCTTTTGTTCCAGCTCCAAAGTATTGAGCTGTAGAAAATTCAGCAGCTGAATCTGCTGGGGTGATAATTTTAGAAGTTGCTTCTGACCCTGTTGTTGGCTTTGCCTTATCATGTGGTGCTGGTTGCCGAAGTGTGGAATGTCTTACCCGAATAAAAAACAATGCCAGCTAAAATAGGACTTGGATCGGGTAATCTTTACCCAAAATGAGATTGCCTCCCGAACAACTGCTTTCCGTATTTTTGTGGCGTTTCGCCCACCCCATTTGACCCGGCTGCCAATTATATGCATAAGGAAAGACTCAAATACCTGTACTGGGTACTCGCCGGCACCGTCGTGGTGCTGTTTATAGTCGGGCTGGCAGCATTTCACAATTTGGAGCAGGCACAGGGCTATGGCAAGTTGGCGGAGCATACGAACGCCATACTACAACAGACCGAACAGACCATGGCCCTGATCACGGATGCCGAAACGGGCGTTGGCGGATACTTGCTGACCTACAATTCAAGTTTCCTGCAGTCCTATTTCCATTCAGTCAAGCATATTCGTCCTACCATTCACTTGCTGGACTCTTTGACCGTCGACAATCCGCCTCAAAACGCGCGTATCCGGATGCTGGAAGTGCTGTTAGGCGAACGGTTTGCCATTATGAACCAAGCGATGTCCATCTCGATCCTGACCACCAGTCGGAGTACCCTGTACAACTCTTTGCTGCAGGGTAAACTGGTGAGGGACAGCATTGATAGGGTGATGAAACAAATTAAGCAGGAAGCACGGCAGCAGCTGGCCGAACGCGAAAAAAAGGAGAGCGAATTTTCCGCACTGACCCCCTTGTGGCTGGGACTGATTTCTCTGCTGGCCGTGACCTTATTTGCAACCAGTTTCTACATCGTTATCCGGGAGTTGCGCCGGCGCTGGCGCTACGAGGGTCAATTGGAACAAGCCGTGCAGGAGTTAAGAAAAGCGAATGCCGAACTCGAGAGCTTTGTCTACCTGGCTTCGCACCACTTTCAGGAGCCGTTGCGTAAGATACAGACCTTCAGCGACCGATTGACGACCAAGCACCGCCCTACACTGCATGAGGATGCCATTTACCTGTTGGACCGCGTCAAGGATGCGGCTGCCCGTATGCAGCAATTGATGGATGACTTGCTGCTGTATCTACACTTCCTGCCCTA
>JBKJKS010000442.1:0-5561 GCA_046597295.1 Saprospiraceae bacterium | reverse complement strand
AACGGGGTTATTTTCCTCACGAATGGCAGCAAGAACGGCTATAGTACGGCGCCGGGATCGGCTTTCTATACGGTAGAAGCAGCCGTATTCTCCGCCGTCGCAGCGGATTTGAGTACTTGTGCAATAACCGGTAGCGAAGAGCAGGAAGCGGCGGATGAACTGCGCATTTTCCCTAATCCGGCCAATGATCAGTTGTGGATAAGCACCGGGGCAGCCTGGCGAGGAGAGGAAGTGGACGGCATGTTGCTGGACTTGACGGGGAGACTGATCGAAACGCGGACCTGGCGGGCTGCCGATGAAGCAGTCGTATGGTCGCTAAAAGGGTTACATCCAGGGTGGTACGTGCTGCGGGTTGGCGCAGCAGTCGTCCGGTTTTGGAAAAGGGAATGAAGTGGTTCAGCGAAGTACGTCTATCGCTTCACTATAGACCACGCAGCCTGTCCACCGTTTGCGTGCTTGAAACGAGCAATATAAATGCTGGCTGGCCAGACTCCCGTGTCGATTTGGGTTGTTTGCCCGGCCGGTACCCGAATTTCCCGCATTAGTTTACCCGAATAGTCACTTATTTGGACCGTTAGTGGGTAGTCAGAAGAATTATGTGCTTCTATTTTTTCATGAAACGGGTTAGGTGAAATCTGTACGTCGGTCAGCCCACCTGCACCGCCCGGCTGCTCTACTGCCGACGCTGCGCAGGCCGGGTCCCCGGTAGCCAACACCGTCAGGGTGACGATACTAGCCGTCAGCCACTCCATACAGCCCTCCCGGCGTGCTTCGCGCAAAAAATACGCGGTTGCAAAAAGCGTATCCGGTGCATAGGTCGGATCAGTGGCGCCGGGAACAATATCCCAGAAGGGCAGACTATCCGGCTCTATGCGCAGCTGGTGCCATTCGTATTCCAGCAGGCCCGAACCGCCCTGTGGCGCTGCACTTTCCTCGATGGGTAGGGGCAGGTTTCCGGAACAAATCGTTTGGTCACAACAGATCAGGCCGGGATCCGTAACATTGTCACAGGCAGGTGACTGGGCCAGGGCCGCTATGGGAAGTCCAAGCAGCAGGGTAAGACGGCAAATCAATTTCAATAGCATGGTCGGAGCAAGCTAAAACCAGAGTGTATCGTCAAAAATGGGCTTTACGCAGGGATATTCCAATCTTCCTGTTCCACTCCAGTTATTTGACCGGAATTGTAAAAATGCGACATTCTGATCGGGCGTTAAGTGTATTGCATCCCGGTGGAAGCGCATGAAAATCAAAATAGTAATCTATCATAACATCGCCCTCAATCTTCAAAAATACGTCTCGCTTTCGGGGGGGACTGGAGCAATTCTGTTCAAACCAATTCGGGGGGAATATCATCCTATCTTTCTAAAACCCCCGTCTTCTTTCCACGTTTGACTGGTATGGACCAAATTGAAACTCTCCCCGACCAACAAACCCTGTACCAGACCCGTCAGCGATATTTGGACAAAGCCTACCAGCGCCTGGGGATAGGCCCGGCAGACTGGCAGCCGAGCTTGGGTTTCCGGGCAAACGAGCAGGTTTTAGATTCCCTTTACCGATATTATCAGCAAATTTATCAGGCGGACCCAGCCCGGTTGTTATGGGCAGGTCTGGCGCGGCTCACCGGCGGACAAGTGCTATTCGGCATGCGCAATGTGGTGAAAATTGCCAGGGACCCTTGCGTATTGACCCAGGAAATCATGGCCGTGGCCAAAGATATTTTCGAGCATCTGGCCTGGCAACACGAACTATTTTTGGCGGACAGGGGCCGGCTGGCTGCGGTCTGCGCGTTGAGAGATCGGCAACAGCCTCACCGGCATCCCTACGCGGATTGCTGGAAAATGATCGACTCGAATGCTTATGAAAGCATTTGTACCGGCAACAAAATGCTTCTGGAGAACGAGCAGCACAGCACCATTCAACCGCACTATGAGACGATCAGGAAGGACCGGTATTCCAATCGCTACTTCCGCTGGACGCGTTTCGTGATGCGCAACATCCATCCGTATCACCGCCGTTTTATCCTGGATTGCCCCTTCGGCGATGTGACCAGATTTCAGGACCGCTGGCAATGGATCGGGCATGCCCGTGGCATGTGGGCCTCCTGGGTGGAGCTGGAACAGGCCGAAAGGGATCGCTTGGTGGGCTTGTCTAATAAAGCGGTGGTCAGGCATCATCTTGTTGCTGGGAAGATTTTAAATGATCCCCCTACCCCATCCTCCGCAACACCTTGAAGGCAATATCCCGCCCTTCGCCCTGCATGATGGCCAGATTGATCCAGGCCAGCGCAAACTGTTCCAGCAGCGCTACCTTATCATCGCCGCCGAAATCATAGCAGGCGGCGAACCCGGCGTCCAGCGCGAGCTGGCGGGCCACCTGCTTGCCCCGTTCGGTACTGCCGGCCATGAACATATCGATGTCGACGGCGCCGTAGTGGGGGTCGCGCATGTTTTCAAAGCCCGTCGAGTTGAAACACTTTACCACGTGCGCGGAGCGGGTTACCGCCTGCAGCGCCTCGAAAGTATGGGCATAAGGTTCCGGCCGGATGCGCACGGAGTTCATGGCGTCGATGATGATTTTATCGCCGGTGTCGCCCAGTTGTTCGGCGATGGCGACGGTGGCCTGGGGAGTAGCGGCGATCAGGATGACTTCCGCTGCCGCCACCGCTTCGGCAGTCGGCAGCGCCGTCACGTTCGGGAAACGAAGCAGTTCCCGCCCTTTGAAATTGTCGAGGTCGCGGACACCGAGCAGCACCTGATGGCCGGCCTGTGCCCAGCGTTCGGCGAGTGCGCCGCCGACGTTGCCGGTTCCGATAATAGCGATGTGCATTTTTTATGGAGTGATGAAATGATGAAATAATAAGGTGCGGGTCAGGCTTCCCGGGTCAGTTTTTCTGGCAGGAAGTACCAGATTGGGATGGCGATGAAAATCAGGTAGGACAAATATGGCGATACGAAAGCCAGTGGCCCGGAAGTCGAATACAGGAATAAAGCGATCAGGTTGCTGCGGTGGTAAAGCGGATGGTAAGGCATCAATTTGGCATGAACGGCCGCGTACCAGCGCAGGATATTGAAGCCCAGGGAACTACCGGCCAGCACGATGCCGTAGAACAAACAGGCCTGCGACAGCAGCGGATGCGCGGCCAGAAAGGCCGTCGGCAGCGGAATAAGCGACATCCAGAAAAGCAGGTGGAGATTGCACCAGACCAGTCCCGACGTGCTGTGTTTGATGAGGTCGAACAGGGCATGGTGATTGAGCCACATAATGCCCAGCACCACGAAACTCAGGGTGTATGCCCCGATTTTTGGCAGCAGGTGTGCCAATGCCGCCCAGGCATCCTGGCTGGAAAATCCGGCGATCAATTCCGGCACTTTCAGGTCGAAGACCATGATGGTGATGATGATGGCAATCACGCCATCGCTGAAGGCTTCCAGGCGGGCTTTGTTCATGCGGTAAAGATTTGTCCGATAATCCCATTTTTCTAAAAAACAGGTTTTAGAATGCGTTAAAACAAATACCCCTGCTGCGCCTGTACTTTTTCCGGCAGGTAGCGCGCTACTTTAAGGGGATTAAAAATACGCCGTAAAATCATCGTGCTTGTTGGTAGTGTGTCAAAAACGATTGCCCCGCCAACCGAGGCCAAAAGTGATGATCAGGTCATCGGGCTGCACACCCTGGACGACCACGTTTTCGTGACTGTATTGCAGGAATGTCAGGAAAGACAGGGCTTTCCATAGGGACATTTCCAGGCTCTGCTCCGCCAGCCATCGAAAATTGTCGGCTCTTTCCAGCGACGGCTGCACGTATATTTCATAGCCCACGCGCAGCCGTCGTTCCAGCACCCGATGCTGCCCCGCCAGGCGCAGGGTGGCCCGCCAGGTCCGGATATACGCGCTGCCGTCGTAGGCCCGATGGTTGTACGCCTGCCCCGCAAAGCGCGTGGACTCGTACACGGCCGCCGCCGAGAATTTCATCGTTTGTTCCGGCCGGCGCAATAGCTGCCAGGTCAGGCCCGGCCCAACAAAGTATCGACGGTCAACCTTACGCCGAAAATTTGCCGATAGGAAACCCATTAGGAAGGGATAGACCCGCCGACGCTGGCCCAGGTACAGAAAGTTACGGCTGGCAAAATCATGATCCGACTTGCGGTCATAAAAGGCCTGATAGCGCCAGAAATTCTGGGTTTTTAAAGCCCAATGGGCCGAAGGCGCTACGCTCGTTTCCAGCCGGCTGAGCAATGTCACCACTTTTAGATTGCCGCTTTGGTAGCTGCCGTTCAGCGCCAACTGGTATTGCAGCAGCAGGGTATCGCTTTCGTTCAGTTGGGCCTGGGCGACGCCTGGAAAAAGGAGCGCCGCCCCAGCTAACATCCGGATAATGAATGAAAGAATTCGCATCTACTCGCCCAGCGCCTGAATGATCACGTCCGCCGTTTCCGCGCCGCTGAAATTTTGCTGTCCGGTGACCAGGTTGCCGTCGCGGACCGCAAAACCTTTCCACAGGCCGGCCTGCACGTAGTTGGCGCCGAGTTTTTTTAACTCATCTTCGATGCGCCAGGGCATTAATGATTGGCCGTGTGGCAGAAATCCCATGCCCCAAACGGCTTCGTCGGCAAAGTCTTCTTCCACGTTCGCGAATCCGGTGACGGTCTTGCCTTTAACCAGCGGCGTACCGTCGGATAGCCTGGCGTAGCGCAGGATGGCCACGCCATGACAGAGTGCCGCTGCCACTTTACCGGCTTCGTAGAATTCGGCAAATTTCTGCTGCAGGTCGGTGGCTGTTTCAAAAGTGAACATGGGGGCCTGACCGCCGGCGACGACAATGGCATCGTAATCAGCCGCCTGCAGGTCGGCCACTTTTCGGGTGTTGTCCACCAGCGCCTGCAGCGCCGGGGTGTGGAGGAAGCCCTGGCTGATCAGATCATCTTCCGACCAGCGACTGGCATCATTGGGATCGCTCATGGCATCGGCGGCACAGGCGCCGCCGTGGGGGCTGAAGATGTCTACGGTGTAGCCCTTTTCGACAAATTTCAGGTAAGGGTGGCTCAGTTCGCTCCACCAGAAACCGACCGGCCAACCGGTGGTGGTGGAAGTGGCCGGATTGGCAATGACGATGGCTACGCGTTTCGGTTGACGGGTACTGACCGGATTGAGATTTTTGTGACTCATGACGCTGGTTGCTGAATGATGTTTTTTTTAAACTTGCAGCAAAAATCAAGTATTATGCAACCGTTTGGCAAGTATGCACCATTTGGTAAGTAAATCCCCTAAAAAGTGAGTATTGATGATTACCAACAGGTTATAGGAAATATTTTTTTTCGAACGCTTCATTTTTCTAAAAATTACCACGTCCAAACGCCTCTTCACCTTTCTAAACTCCTTGTACATGGATTTTGAACACCAGGGCAAGACCTACCATAACCCCGTCGAATTCGCCCTCGCCCAGATCGGCGGCGCCTGGAAAATGCCCATTCTGTGGCGCTTGCAGAAGCAGAAGATGCGTTACGGTGAACTGCGCAAAAGCATCCATGTGGTGACCCACAAAATGCTCACCCAGCAACTGCG
>JBKJKS010000306.1:0-6993 GCA_046597295.1 Saprospiraceae bacterium | reverse complement strand
GTGGCGCAGGAACTCGATCAGGTGGTCTTCCCCGAAATCCTCGCCGGCCTTGTTGCGCACGTCGGTCAGGCCATCGGTATAGGAAAAAATCATAGCCTCGTCGGTCAGGCAAACGCCGCCGATTTCCAGGAAAGGCAGTTCGGGCAGCCAGCCGAGCGACGTGCAGCCGTTGCGCAGGGGGATGACCTCGCCTTTGGAGAGCAGGAGCGGCGGCGTATGACCGGCATTCACGTAGTGCAGGGTACGGTCGACGGAATCGTATTTAGCCAGGAACAAAGTAATGAATTTATCGCCCTGGGTGACCCGCCACATGGCCGCATTCAGTTCGTGCACAATTTCTTCCAGCGAGGGCCGGCGGCTGATGAGGGCGTGGAAATTAGCCTGGAAATTAGCCATTAGCAGCGCCGCCGATACGCCTTTGCCGGTAATGTCGGCAATGCAAAAGGCGATCTTGCCGTCGGAAAACTCCACCACGTCGTAGTAGTCGCCGCCCACGGCAAAGTGGGGCTTGTAAATGCTGTGCAGCTGGTAGTTTTTGCTGGAGGGCAGGCGCGCCGGCACCAGGGTGCGCTGTATTTCGGCGGCCACTTCCAGCTCGCGATTGACCACTTCCTGGCGCAGCTGTTGCTTGAACAGGCGCTTGTTTTCCAGGGCCACAGAGACTACGTTGGTGATGGCCGTCACGAATTGCACTTTGTTGTGCACATCGTCTTCATTGCTAAAGCCACCCAGAAAAGCATAGGCGATCGGCACTTCCTTGTGCATGACCGGGATGACCAGATCGAATTCGCGGATGAGTGGGTGGTCGGCATTTTCAAGACCCTGCCGGGTCCGGTAGCGGTTCAGTTCCAGGTTCACGTCCATATCCAACAGGGCCTCCGGTACGCCCAGTGCGGTCATACATTTCCAGCTCCCCGCTTCTTTGAAGTAGAGGGCCATTTTGCGAATTTCGATCTCCCAGCGGAGAAACGAATTGTACATTTTGAACAATCCGTCGGCTGAAATATTTTCATTAATAGCCTGCGTAATGATCAGCAAACTGTTGATTTGCAACTGTTTGAGACTCACTTCCCGCTCCAGTTTCTCGATCCGCGATAGTGTCCGTTTTATTTCCTGTAATTCCGACATTGTATCTGCAAATTCACCGGGAAGATACGAACAACTACATTTTTGCTGCACTTTTTACTAAAAAATGGAAAACTTATGAACTTTGCACCCGAATTCATCGCCTGGGGAACCGGGCAGTGAACGGAACCGTCCCGTCCTGATCGACGGATAACCAAGCATCAACTTATGGAAGAAGTAAACAAAGCCCTGGCGGAAGCCCGGGCGGCCATGGAAAAAGCACTCGAGCACCTGGACCACGAGCTGGTGAAACTGCGCACCGGTAAGGCCTCCACCACCTTGCTCACCGACCTGTTGGTAGAATACTACGGTACGCCCACGCCACTGGGGCAAATTGCCAACGTGCAGGTCTCCGATTCCCGTACTTTGTCGATTCAACCCTGGGAACGTAATATGCTGGGCCCGATCGAGCGCATGATTATCAAATCCAACCTGGGGATGACCCCCCACAACGATGGCGAAACGATCCGGCTCATGGTGCCGCCGCTCACCGAAGAGCGCCGCAAAGAGCTGGTGAAAAAGGCCAAGGCGGCCGGGGAAGAAAGCAAAGTGGGCGCCCGCGTAGCCCGCCACAAAGCCCTCGATGCCATCAAAAAAGCCGTAAAAGACGGTCTGCCGGAAGATACCGGCAAACGCAAGGAGACCGAACTACAGGAGATGCTGAATAAATACGTGGAGCAAACCGAGAAGATCGTCACCGGCAAAGAGAAAGAAATCATGACTGTTTAAATGAAGTCATGAAGCGATGAAATAATGAAGTGATCGTCTTAGTGACATCATTTGGTTCTTTATTGCTTCATGGCTGCATCACTTTATCATTTCATTACTTCATAAAAAATGAACCTAGAAAAATACCTCGTCGTGGCGGGCGTCCCCGGCGTCCACAAACTCGTTTCCAGCCGGACCAATGGCCTGGTCATCGAAGATCGCCTGGAAGGCCGCACCCGCTTTGTGCCGGTCCGCCAGCAGCAGGTGACGCCGATTGCCACGGTGGCCATTTACACCGATACGGAAGAGGGCACGATTTCCCTAACCGACGTTTTTCAGAAAATGCTGGACCAGTATGAAACGGTGCCGCCCGCCGATCTGCAGGCCAACAGCGCCGCGCTGCGCGCCTACTTTACCGCTATTCTACCGGAACATGATCGCGACCGGGTGCACATTAATGACATCAAGAAGTGCATCAAGTGGTTCAATTTCATGCACGAAAAAGGCATTTTCGTGGAGGCCCAGCGGGAAGCGGCGGCCCTGGAGGCTGAAAAACAGGCCACGGAAGCCGGTGCATCGGAAGCGACTGCCGACGTGGAACAAACCGCCACGGAGCAAAGGGCAGGCCCCGCCGCCACTGCTACGGAGCCGGAAGTTGCCGATCCGCCCAGCGTGAAGCCGCCTAAAAGGAGTCCGCCAAAAACAAAAAAAAGCAATGATCAGCCACCCGCCTGACTTTCCAACCCGTTACTCATTCGCGCCTGATGTATAAAGGAAAGAAAGTGGTGGTTGTGTTGCCCGCCTACAACGCCGCCAAAACGCTGGAAAAAACCTACCGGGAAATACCCTTCGATCTGGTGGATGAGGTCATCCTCTGCGATGACCACAGCCGCGACAATACCGCCGACCTGGGCCGCACGCTGGGTATTCGGCACGTCATCGTCCATGAACAGAACAAGGGCTATGGCGGTAATCAGAAGTCTTTGTACAACAAGGCTTTATCTATCGGAGGTGACATTATCATCATGTTACACCCGGACTACCAATACACCCCGAAACTGATCCCTGCGATGGTCAATATCATTGGCGAAGATTTGTATCCGGTGGTGCTGGGGTCGCGCATTCTCGGGATGGGCGCGTTGCGGGGCGGTATGCCAATATATAAATACGTCTTCAACCGCTTTCTCACGCTCTCCCAGAACCTGCTGATTCGCTACAAGCTATCGGAATACCATACCGGTTACCGGGCCTTTGGCCGGGAAGTACTGGAGACGATCAATTTCAACGGCAACTCCGATGATTTTGTGTTCGATAATGAGATGCTTTCGCAGATCGTCTATGCCGGTTTCGATATCGCCGAAGTCACCTGCCCGACCAAATACTTCGAGGAAGCCTCCAGCATCAACTTTCGGCGGAGTATGAAGTACGGGTTCGGCGTACTGCGCGTGTCCATGGGTCACTTCCTGCAGCGCCTGGGGCTGGTCAGGTTACAAATGTACCGCCGCATGTCCGGACAATAATTCCACACTGTGTTCACGGGGGCGGCAGCAGTGCACATATTGTATAGAGAAGGTTAAGTTTTTGTCAATTGTATATTTATTGTGAAGCCGGCACGAAATTTTCTTTCTATTTTGCCCGCCTGTTTTTATCCAACCAATTGTTCACAACAAAAAATTTTTAAACCGGCCTTCGGATGGCCTATTTAATCAAGCCTATGAAACATTTCCTACTTGTTTTTGCCCTGGTATTGGGCGGTATGGCGGCGAAAGCCCAGCAAAATGCCAAGACCGACCTCGCTGTATATCCCAATCCTACCGCAGAATTCATCTCCGTACAGGATAATAATGAGGTAGTGGGCTATCTGGCCGTTTACAACATTGTTGGCCGCAAGCTCAAAGAGTTCGAATACATGAAGGGTGACCAGTATTCGCTGCTGGATTTGCCCAAAGGCATGTACCTCGTACAAATCCAGGATCGGAACCGGCAAATCCTGACGACCAGAAAGATCGATAAACGGTAATTGACCTGATTGCCGTAGCCAAGGGCCGTCCCGGAATTTCCGGGACGGCCCTTGGCTTTTACTTCAACTCAATTTCATCAGCGAACAACCAGCAGGGATGGCCGGCGCCCTTATGTTCCGGCGGACACTGACCGAGCGCTACGCCGACCACCCGCAGGTAGCGTACTTGCTGGCCGGGCAGATCCAGTATAAAATCCTTTTGCAGCACGCCTTTCTCCGAGACGGCCACTTCATTCTCCAGCGTGCCCGCTGGGCGGAACGCCTTTCCGTCGTCTGATATCTCGACCCGAACCGTCTTGGGAAAAAATATCCAGGCGTTTTCGTCCTGCAAAAACCGGATGCTCAGCTGCCTGACTTTCCGGCTTTTTCCGAGATCCAGCACCACGTCCAGGTCGCTGCCCTCGAAACCCTGCCAGCCGCCGGTACGAAAGTCGGTTCCGCCATGGATGCCGTTTATCAGTCCTTCGTTACCGCCGGCAGTGTACTGAGGGGAATAAATCTGCCGGTAACGAACCGATTGTACGAGGTTGTCGAACTGCTGGTAACGGAACGTGTCCATAGCGCTTCTTAGGTCCTCTTCTTCTGTCCAAATTACCAGGCTACCGGAGGCGTCCACTTTAATCGGTCCGCTGTATTTTTGTGCCTTGGAAGCTTTTCGACCGGAAAAGTCTTCCGGAAATTTTTGGTAATAAATATCAGCATCTATGCCGAGCATATTGCTGAGTTCTATCTCCTGCTGACCTTTGAAACTGCGTTTACCTCTGCTGACAAAAGGAAGGGGAATCAGTTTTGCCAATGATAATTCATTTAATTTCGTAAGATTTACTACCGGGGGATCGACTCGAGTCTGGTGGTCCCTCATCTTTAAAATCAACTCCCCGCCCTGTAGTATCATATTGTGGTCCAATGAGCGCTGGAAGAAGGACTTACCATTCAAAGTAGCATCTCCGATAAAGCAATTTTTTGCAGTCACCCCTGCTGCACGTACGGTGAACGTATTGCCATTATCTAAGTGCAGGCTCATTTTTTCAAACCAGGGTGTGCCCATGGTATACCCTGGAAATCCGGGTTGCACCGGATAAAACCCCATGGCCGAACAAACCAGCCAAGCCGACATTTGGCCGCAATCTTCATTACCACTCAATCCATCCGGACGATTGCTGTATTGTCCATCCATGATCTCCCGCACTTGCTTTTGCGTTTTCCAAGCTTCACCAGCGTAAGCGTATAAATATGCAATATGGTGACTGGGTTCGTTGCCCTGTACGTACTGACCGATCTGGCCGGTGATATCAGCCTGATTGCGTCCGGAGGTTTGGGAATAAGTCGAAAAAAGGCTGTCTAATGCCCCCGTTCGTGTCAATAAATAATCCAAAGTGTTTAACTCATGTGGTACGGAAAAGCGGTATTGCCAGGCATTGGCCTCCGTGTAGTTGAAATTCACCTCATATGGGACGAAAGGTTCGTACCAGGTCGCGTTGCTTTTGGCTCGGAAGAATTTCGTCGAAGGATCAAACAGGTTGAGGTAAGATTGCGAACGATGTAAATAAATTTTTGCGAGGCTATCTATTCCTAATTGCTTGGCCATCATACTAATACACCAATCATCGTAGGCATACTCCAGCGTTTTGGATACGGACTCCGATTCCTGGTCCGCCGGGACATAGCCCAGTGTGCGATATGCTTTCATCCCTAACCGGTCCTGATTTGCACTTTTGAGCATGGCCGCCAGGGCTTCGTTAGCGGCGAAGTTTCGAATACCTTTCGCATAAGCATCGGTAATGACTGCGATAGCATGGTTGCCAATCATACAGTCGGTTTCATTGCCAGCCAACTCCCAGACAGGTAGCAACCCGCCCTGTTCGTACTGGCGCAAAAAAGTCTGCACAAAATCATTGGTGCGCTTCGGTTCCAGGATGTTGAGCAGCGGATGCAGCGCCCGGTGCGTGTCCCACAGCGAAAAAACGGTGTACACGTCGTGTCCGGGATCGGGGTGAATTTTGTTGTCGCGGCCCCGGTACTGGCCATCCACGTCATTCCAGATATTCGGGGCGAGCATGGTGTGGTACAGGGCGGTATAGAAAATGGTTTTCTGATCGCTGGTGCCGCCTTCCACGTCTATTTTCGAAAGTTGCCGCTTCCACTTAGCCTGCGTTTCCGCTTTCACCCGGTCGAAATCGAAGTGACTGCATTCCTTGTCCAGGTTCCGCCGGGCGCCTTCCATGCTCACGCCGGAAATGCCCACTGTAACGACCAGTGGCCCGGCATTATAAAAATGGAGCAGTCCCACAATGGCTTTACTGGTCACGGATGGTTCGGCGACCCGCGGATTCTTGGCCATGTCCAGCACGATACTGCTGGAAAAGGGCGTGGAAAACCGGGCGACAAAATAGATATGCTGCTCTTTGGCCCAGCCCGTGGAAATGCGATAGCCGGCTATTTCCCGGTCGCTCACTACCTCCAGGTGGGCATTCAGCACCGTGTCGCGGTGCCGCAGGTCGATGACCAGGCTGCCTTTGGTCTGATTAGGCGGAAAGGTATAGCGGTGCAGACCCACACGTTCCGTGGCGGTCAGTTCGCACTGGATCTGGTCGCGCTCGAGCAGCACGGAATAGTAGCCCGCTTCCGCCCGTTCGTTCTTCTTTTGAAAACGGGCGGCATATTCATCCGGTTCCAGCCGCGCACCGCCCACGAAGGGCATGAACAACAGGTCGCAGTAATCGGCCACGCCCGTCCCGCTCAGGTGGGTATGCGAGAATCCGTAAATGGTGGAATCGGAATAGTGATAGCCGGAACAGCCATCCCAGTCCCGGAGATCGAGGCGCGTATCCGGGCTGAGCTGCACCAGCCCGAAAGGTGCGGTGGCGCCCGGGTAGGTGTGGCCATGGCCGCCGGTGCCGATGAAGGGGTTGACAAAATTTAGTTGGCTAAAGGCGAGCGGGCAATGGCTGGCGAGGGCAAGGAGCAGACCGAACAGGCGGAAAAAGCGCATAGTCTTTCAAATAATAAGTGCGGTGTACTTATGCTTCAAAAGTAGCACTATTTCCACCATGAAAAAACGGCCGCCTCAGCGTTCGCAGGAAATAACGATGGCCGGTGGAAAATTGAACGGCACGAAGTCCAGGTGGGCATTGCCGAAA
>JBKJKS010000156.1:0-9139 GCA_046597295.1 Saprospiraceae bacterium | reverse complement strand
GCCTAACGTCGGTAGAAATGAGCGATAGATATAGCGCATCAGGTGCGTAGCACCGAAACATAGCGGACTGTTTCGGTGCTACGCACCTCCTGCCCCCGTTGGTTACTATTTCTACCGACGTTTTACCCCGCTGGGGCGCCTATGCTAACCAGTTACTTTCTCTAAATCAAATCCCGCAGCACGAACATTTTTTTCAATCGCTGGCCATTGCGCAGGACGAGCAGTTTGATTTGCTTGCCGGGCTTTTTTTGGAAAACACGCTGCAGGTCGGCCAGCGTCATCAGATTGGCCGGCCGGGCGCCCAAGCGCAGAATTACGTCGCCCTGCTGCAGATCGGCCTCGGCGGCGGGCGATTTTGGCAGCACACTCTGCACGGTGAACGTATTGAGCTGCAGCCCCGAAGCGATCATATTCAGACCGCTGCGGTCGTAGACGAATGCCTCCCGGTAATTTTTAGCCGGTTTTAGCCACATCCGGGTATTCTGGTAGTCCAGAATAATCAGAAAGCGTTCAAGAATGGCGTTGCCGATCAGGCCATTGCGCTGGTTCAGATGGTCCATTTTCTGCGTCGTATCCAGGGTTTGGAAATAGGTCACGACACTGTTCTGTGAAAAAGGCCCAAAGTCGAAACTGTGGACCCGCCCGGTGAAACCCTCCAGATAGCCCCCCAGGCCCATGCCGATGTTCGTGGAAATGGCATTCTCCGGGGCATGCAGGAGGGGATGGGTGTTGGCAAAGAGCAGCAGCGGCAGGCCTGCGCCGGTATCGAGCAGCAGCTTGACGGGTACCGTCGAATCGGAGCGCACCTGGAGCGTGGTGTTCAGGTACATTTTATTGCGGAACAGTTCCACCGGTACTTCCACGTAGCCCGATTCCCGCAGCTTAAAAGTGGCCCGATCGTAGAGGGTAATAATGCGGTTCTGGTAGTTGATTTTGATGATGAACTTGGAAAAGGCATGGGCGGACAGGATGCCGTGTACCAACACGCCGGAGTATTCCTCAAAGCGAAAATAATCTTCCTGCAGCACCAGCACATCCTGACGGGGGGCCGTCACTTTATCGGGTATTTCGAAGCGGATGTTCCGCACGAGGTAAGCGATTAATTCGGTTTTCAGGTCGGAGCCGGTCACCCGGAACTCGCGTTCGTAGGGTACCCGCAGCACATCGGTAATCTCCCGTTTACTCAGGATGGTGTGCTCCGCTCCGGTATCCAGAATGAACTTCAGGGCCACCGAATTATTAAATTTCAGGGTGATGATGATGAAATTATTGGTGTATTCGAAGGGAATATCCACCTGCTTTTGGCCTTTAAACAGGTAAAATCCGCTCTGTGCCTGGCAAGGAATAGCCTGTGCAGCAATAAAAAGCAGGAGAAAGGGTAGAATTCTGGTCATTACACGTGGGCCAACTGGTTTCACCCGGCAATTTAGCTCTTTCTGCGTTTTTCCGCGCAAGCGCGTAATATTGGGTTTTCTTTCTTTCCCCGCGCATGCTGATCCAAAACAATCGCTTCCTGGCCTGGCTGCCGCCCCTGATCTGGCTGGTACTGACCACCGTGGTGTCCGTGCTGCCGAGTGTTCAGTTGCCGCAGTTCAACCTTTTTTCGATCGACAAACTGGGCCACGCCCTGGCGTATGCCGGGTTGACCGGCCTGTGCTGGTGGGCACTGCGCCGTCTAAACGGGCGCGCACCTACCTGGCGTGAAGGACTGCTTTTGTTCTGTTTTGCAGCCAGCTACGGCGCCCTGATGGAGTTCGTGCAGGGCACTTTCCTGCCGGGCCGTTTCTTCGAATTCGACGACATGCTGGCTAATAATTTCGGCGCCGCCACCGCCTGGCTGCTGTGTTACTGGCAGTTTCGAAGCTCAAATGAATGATGACTATGTTTATTCATAATGCGGATAATGGGTTAACATCATGATTTTCGACCTCAGAGAGGTCATATGTTGGTAGAAACCCGCACCAAACCCCTTCCACCGACCTCGGAGAGGTCGAACGCGCTTGGATGCCCCTCGTATCATACACGTTCGACCTCTCCGAGGTCGTCAAAAACGAATAAAAACATCATTTCTACCAATATTTGACCTCTCCGAGGTCATTTCTAATCCGTTATTCGCATTCATAACTCATAACTCTTAAACCCATGGCACTTCTTCTCCCCTGCCGGGGCAACACGCCCCAATTCGGCCAGAATTGTTACCTGGCGGAAAACGCCACGATCATCGGCGACGTGACCCTGGGCGACGACTGTTCAGTCTGGTTCCAGGCGGTGGTACGCGGCGACGTAAACTTTATCCGCATCGGTAACAAGGTGAACATCCAGGATGGCGCCATCCTGCACGGTACTTACCAGAAGTGCGGCACCACCATCGGCAACCACGTCAGCATTGGCCACCGGGCGCTGGTGCACGGCTGCACGCTGCACGATCATGTACTGATCGGCATGGGCGCCATTATCATGGACCAGGCTGTCGTGGAAGAGAACTGTCTGATCGCGGCGGGTGCCGTGGTGCTTGAAAATTTCGTCTGCACCGCCGGTGGCGTGTATGCCGGCGTGCCCGCCCGGCGGGTGAAGGACCTGTCGCCGGAGCTGTTCCAGGGCCAGATCGAGCGTATTGCCAACAATTACGTGCTGTACGCCAGCTGGTTCCAATGAGCTGCCTGGAATACATCGACGCCCGCGACGGCGAGCAGCAGCGTATCCTGCTGGCCCTGCATGAACTCCTTAGCTCCTTTCCGCAGGTGACCGGCCAAATTCGCTATAAAATTCCTTTTTACACCCGAAAATCGTCGGTTTGTTACCTGAATCCACTCCGGGGCGGAGGCGTGGAAATCGGTTTTATCCGCGGCAACGAACTCTCTAATGACCAGGGGTTGCTGGATTCCAAAGGCCGCAGCCAGGTGGCCGGCATTTCTTATTTTACAGTTGGCGACATCCGGGAGGAATCCTTGCTGGAAATCCTGCAGGAAGCCTTCCTGCTGGATGAAATGCGGAGCGCTTCGAGGAAAAAGAAATAGCAATGTCTTTTCATTTCCGCGCCACGTACAAACCGACCAGAATGACCACCGTACCCACGAAGTCCATCGGTCCGATGGCCTCGCCATCAAAAGCGCCCAGCGCAATGGCCGTCACCGGCAGCAAATAGGTGACCGAGGTGGCGAAGATGGCGCTGGTGCGCTGCAGCAGCCAAAAATACAGGATGGAACCGAATACGGTGCCGATGGCCGCCAGGTAAAACACGTAGCCCAGGCCCTTCCAGACGGCCGGCTGCTGCCAGGCGGCGTCCCAGGCGCCGGACACCCACAGCCCGACGATAAAGAAACCACCGCTGATCACGAAGGCGGCGGAGGCGATGCCGGCCGGTGGCTGGTCGCGCAGCCAGGTGTTCACTACGTTTGCATTGATGGCGTAGCAGACGGTCGCCAGTACGCACAGGCTGGCAAAAAGGGCATTGCCGGCGACGCCGTTCTTGCTGTTGAACAAGATGAGCATGGCCGCGCCAGCCAGCCCCAGCCCTACCCCGATCACCTTGTTGCGGGTGAAGGTCATCTGGAAAAAACTGACCCCCAGGATCAGCGTGAACAGGGGCGTGAGCGAATTGAGCATGCCGGCCAGGCTGCTGTCGACGTGGCGCTGGGCGATCGCGAACAGCAGGTTGGGGATGGCGGAGCCACAAAAAGCCACGACCAGCAATGGTTGCCAGCGACGCCAATCAATCCTGGACCAGTAGGCCACCGCAATGGGCAGGTAAATGACCGTCGCCATGGCCATCCGCCACATCGACATGTGCAGCGGTTCGAAAATCTGCACGGCGTGCTTGATAAAAATAAAGGATGCGCCCCACATGGCGCCCAGAAACACTAAAACGAACCAATCGAAAGTACTGGGTGGACGCATGGCGGAACAGCAAAAAAAGAAGGCGCAAAGAACGGCAAAGTTTTGCCCGACCCACAAAATCAGCTGGACCAAACAAAAATCTTTCCCTAATCTTGTCCGGTCAGTCTGCCCATTGGTCAAAACCATATTTCGCTGCCCGTTTTTACTTCCGTCCATCAACCTCTATCGCTGTCGCTGTCCATGAGCATCAAGAAAAGTATTTTATCGCTGCCCCAGATCCTGAGCATGAATTTCGGCTTTTTGGGCCTGCAGTACAGTTTCGGGCTACAGCAGGCCAACATGAGTCCCATCTACTCCTATTTGGGGGCGGAGGAGAGCAACCTGCCGCTGCTGTGGCTGGCCGGACCGATGACAGGTCTGATCATCCAGCCCATTGTCGGCGCGATGAGCGATCGGACCCTGACCCGCTGGGGCCGGCGGACCCCCTATTTTTTTATCGGTGCTATCTTTTGCAGCCTGGCGCTCTTCGTTATGCCCTTCAGCAGCACCGTCTGGATGGCGGCCAGCGTACTGTGGATCCTGGATGCCGCCAATAACATTACTCAGGAGCCTTACCGCGCTTTTGTCAGCGATAAACTGGATAAAAGCCAGCATTCCCTCGGTTTCCTGACCCAGAGCGCCTTCACAGGACTGGGGCAGACCCTGTCGTATTTGACGCCCTTTCTGTTGATCAATGTATTCGCCATCAGCGCAGCGGATAAATATGGACGACTACCGACCACCACGGTGATTGCCTTTATCATCGGCGCCGTGGTGTCCATCAGTTCGATCATGTGGACGCTGTACACCACCAAAGAGAATCCATTGACGGAGGAAGAGAAAGAAGCCATCCGCCGCGCCCCGAAAGGCGTGGGCGCCACTTTTTCCGAAATCGGCCTGGCCATCCGGGATATGCCGCTGACCATGAAACTCATGGGCCCGATGATGCTCTTCAGCTGGTACGCCATCTTTATTTACTGGCAGTATATTGCCAAGGCCTTGTCTAAATCCTTGTACGACACGGTGGATGCGGCCAGCCCCCTGTTCCGGAAAGCGGAACTGCTGACCGGCCCGCTGGGCGCCTTTTACAATGCGGTCGCTTTTGTTTCCGCTTTCGGCATGGCCTGGCTGGCCAGAAAATACGGCCCTAAGTACCTGCACGGCATCTGCCTCTTCCTGGCCGGTATCAGTATGCTGTCCATTCCGATGATCAAAAGCGAAGCCATGCTCTACGTGCCGATGATCGGCATCGGCCTGTGTTGGGCCAGCATGATGGGCAATCCTTACGTCATGCTGGCCGGCAGTATTCCACCGGAGCGCACCGGCGTATACATGGGCATTTTCAACATGTTCATCGTGTTGCCCATGCTGATCGAAACCTTCACTATACCGATGTACTATAAACCCTGGCTGGGCAACAACCCCGTGAATGCCTTGCGGCTGGCCGGGGTGCTGATGATGCTGGCGGCGGTGTGCGTGGGTTTCATCCGCTACAATGCCAATTCCAATGCGGAGGTGGTACGCGGTAGCGGACATTAGTCCGCTCCAGTTTCCAGGTCCTATTCCCCTTATTCAATATTTATGCTAAAAACATTGCGGTGCTCCATATATTAGTCTTCAGATGGATGCGAAAAAATATTATCCATTTCGCCCTGTTTTGTACGCTGGCTCTATGCTCTTCTGCTGACGCTATCGCCCAAGGTGGAGCAAGCATGCTTTCCAGGGGCGGTGTCAAACTGCACCTTGGCTATACCGGACCGTTCTCTATGCTGGGGCTTGGTTTCGACTTTGGCGTTTCCAAAAAAATAAATGTGAAGCTCCGTTACCATCAGTCTTTTAAAGAAACCATACTGGGGGAGGTACGCCTGGTGTCCATCATACCGAAAGTTGCCCTTGTACAAGAGAAGATAGCTGCTACCCTGCCGGTGACCATCTTGCTCTCAGAAGGTAGTGCCATTTGGGCGGTCAGTCCTGGCTTACAATTCAGCGACCGGACTGATAATCTTGAACTTACATTGGGGGTCAGAAGCGACATTCCGCTTTCTAGGCTAGAACCGGATGGCGTTTTCCTGAGCGCCACCATCGGCGCGGGATTCAGCCGTGATTTCGACCGTTGGGCTATTCGTCCTGAAGTAGGTCTGCTCCTGCTCACTAATGGCGGCAGCCCGGTGATTACCATTGGTTTGAGCGCCAATTTTACACTCCATGCCGGCAAAGAATAGGGCTTGAAACCGGTGACCAGTTTTACACAAATCTCTGCACTCTTCCTTCCCCGCTGCCCAAATTTCAATACGCCCATCCATTCCTACTCTACCCGGAGCGCCCGTCCTCCAGACCTTCCGTCTGGCGTTTGCAAATGCAAAAACAGCAGGCTGGAAGCGCCCGGCTCCGGAAGCACCCAGCGGGTGAGCGCTTCGGTGATCCGGCGGCGATCCAGTTCGCGGCCCTGCGCGTCGAACAAGCGGGCCAGTGCCGGTACGGCATCGGGCGGCACTTCCAGGGTGACTGCTCCGGCAGCCGGGTTCGGGTAGAGCTTTGTCTGCACGCTCCCGTCTTTCGGGTCGGAGGCAGCGACGATAAGGCTGTCGCAAAGGGCAGCGTTGGCGTCCGTTTTGGGGTATTTTAACTGGTTGTTTTCGCGAAAACAGTGCAACGAGCAGCGGATGTCGGTTGCCTGTAAATTGGCGTAGGAGTTGAGCAAGCCCAGACTGGAACCGATGCCTTCTATCCAGAAATAATGGTGCTGGTCATCGAAATGAAAAGTACGCCGCCACGTATTGTCCTTCAGTTGAATGGAATCGATGGACAGTACCACATTGGGATCGTTCCGCCAGGCAATGGTGTCGCCGATTGCCAGGTCGAAATCATAGAGCAGCACGGTTTGGAGCAGCGGAAAATGTTCGGTTCCAAAAACATTGTTGTAAAGGGTAAAGGCATCGCCCAGCTGACGGGTAAAATCGTATAATAGTTGGAACGAGGACCCGCTCCAGAATCTGCAGGCCCGGGCCGCTGAGACTCTCATAGTGGTACTGCCATTTGACGCCCGGCGGAAACCAGGAAGCGGTGTTTTGAGCGGGCAGGAAAGGGCTGGACAGTGCGCAACACATCAGGAGGAAGAAGTGTCTCATCAGTGGTCGGTTTTTGAAAAACGAAGGTAGACCGACCGGCACTGTGCTTCCAGGTAAAGTGCTGTAAATGAAAGTGATGGGCAAAAGTAAATTCCGCCAATTCTGGCAAATTTGGACGCTGAGTTAAATCGATCCCGGCGGCCAAAAAGCGGGTGCCGTTCCGGGTATTTACAGCCCAAAAGCCTTTTTAATTTCTTCCACGGCGTCCAGTTTTTCCCAGGTAAAGGTTTCGACTTCCACCAGTTTGGCAGAGCCGTTCAGACCGATTTGCACCATCTTCTTCTCCGGTGTGCGCCCGAAATGTCCATAAGCGGCGGTTTCGGAAAAAATCGGGTTTTTCAAACCGTAGCGCCGCACAATGGCCGCAGGGCGCAGGTCAAAAATCTCCGTCAGGCGCTGCGCGATCTCTCCGTCGGTCAGGTTTTTTACCTTGCAGGTCCCGTAGGTGTTTACGTACAGGCCCACCGGCTGGGCCACACCGATGGCGTAGGCCACCTGGACCAGGCACTGGTCGCAGAGACCGGCGGCCACCACGTTTTTGGCGATGTGACGGGTAGCGTAGGCCGCTGAGCGGTCCACTTTGGAAGGATCCTTACCGGAAAAAGCGCCGCCGCCGTGGGCGCCCTTGCCGCCGTAGGTATCCACGATGATCTTGCGCCCGGTGAGACCGGTGTCGCCGTGCGGACCGCCGATCACGAACTTCCCCGTCGGGTTGATATGATAAACCACATTGCTGGTAAACAGCCGTTGCACGGCTTTCGGCAGATGCTTTTTCACGCGCGGGATCAGCACTTTCTGGACATCGGCGGCGATGCGGGCCTGCATTTTCGGCTCCGTATCGAAGTCGTCATGCTGGGTGCTCACCACGATGGTGTCTATTTTTTTCGGCACGTGCCGGTCAGAATATTCGATGGTCACCTGGCTTTTGGCATCCGGGCGCAGGTATTTCATTTGTTTGCCTTCCTTGCGGATGGCGGAGAGTTCGCGCAGGATCAGGTGGGCCAGGTCGAGCGCCAGCGGCATGTAGTTTTCCGTTTCGCTGGTGGCGTAGCCGAACATCATGCCCTGGTCGCCGGCGCCTTGGTCGTTCTCGTTCTTACCTACGTCCACGCCCTGCGCAATGTCCGCGCTTTGCTCGTGGATAGCGCTCAGAATACCGCAGCTCTTGGCGTCGAACTGATATTCCGCCTTCGTATAGCCAATGCGTTCGATGGTCCGGCGGGCCGCTTCCTGCACATCCACGTAGGCGGAAGAACGCACTTCGCCGGCCACGACCACCAGGCCGGTGGTGACCAACGTTTCACAGGCGACCTTAGAATTGGGATCCTGACGCAGAAACTCGTCGAGGATGGCGTCGCTGATCTGGTCGGCTACTTTATCCGGGTGCCCTTCGGATACGGATTCGGAGGTAAAAAGATAAGGCATTCGGTTATTTCAATTTTTAGTGGACAGATGGCCCTTTGGCGGGCAATGGCCCTCTTTTTCGGGCGGCGCAAAGGTAGATTTTTCCCTTACCAAAACGGAAGCGGAACGGAACTTATGTCCGCAGGTCAAAAATCCAGGCGTACCCGCAGATTGATCCGCCGCCCGGTCAGGTAATTCGGTACGGCGTACTGGGTGTTGTCAATCGCCTTGATCCAGGTGTTGGAGGCTTTGTTGGCGACCTTCAGCAGGTTGAACACTTCCAGGCTGGCCCAGGTGTTGCGCGTAAAGCGCAAAATGTGCCGCGGGCGGCGTTCGCGCCAGCTGGATTTCCACAACTGGAAGCCGAAACCGATGTCCACGCGGTGATAAGGCGTGAACCGGTAGGGATTGCGGTATACGACGTTATTTTCCGGTATGCCGAAGGGCAAACCCGTGCCCACGGTCAGGTTGAGGTGCATGCGGATATTCTTGTTGTCGCGGAGGTAGTCCTGAAAGAACGTGGAGACGGTGAAAAAGCGGTCGGTCGGGCGCGGCACATCCTTGACGGCATGGCCTTCCCGGTCGCCGATCTCGCGGGCCTGGTGCTGTATCCCGTCCAGGCGCTCGCGGGTGCGCAGCAGCGAGAAGTTGACCCAGCTTTCCGCGCCCGGCACAAACGCGCCGTTGAGCCGCACGTCGATGCCGGTCGCGTAACCGCTGGAGTTGTTCTG
>JBKJKS010000687.1:0-15751 GCA_046597295.1 Saprospiraceae bacterium | reverse complement strand
CATGCAGGCGGCCGCCGGTGGTATTTAGTTTGATCCCGGCCTGCGCCTCCATGATCTCGCCGGCGACGTATATTTCGGGCAGGAACTTGATTTTATCCACGTCTTCCGGCCGGATGGTAAACAGCAGCTCGTAGTCCTCGCCCCCATTCAGGGCACAGGTCACCGGATCGAGTTTGAATTGCAGGGCCAGCAGCTGTACATCCGGATGAATGGGCACGCCGCTCTCTTCGATCAGGGCGCCCACTCCGCTTTGTCGGCAAATATGGAACATTTCGGAAGCCAGGCCGTCGGAGATGTCGATCATGGCAGTCGGTAGCAGGCCGATGCGGTGGAAGATTTCGATCATGTCCTTCCGGGCTTCCGGCTTGAGCTGGCGGCCGATGGCATACTTCTGGTTGTCGAGGTCGGGTTGCACGCCGGGATTTTCCAGGAAGATCTGTTTTTCACGCTCCAGGATTTGCAACCCCAAATATGCGCCGCCCAGATCGCCGGTGATGCAGATCAGGTCGCCGACGCGCGCACCGTTCCGATAGGTCAGCTGGCTTTTTTCCCCCTGGCCGATGGCGGTAATACTGATCGTCATGCCCTTAGGGGCGGAGGTGGTATCGCCGCCGACCAGATCCACGCCATAGGCTTCGCAGGCGGCACGAATACCCGCGTAGAGTTCGTCCAGGGCTTCCACCGAAAAGCGGTTGGAAATGGCGATGGACACGGTGATCTGCCGGGGCAGGGCATTCATCGCATAGATGTCCGAAAGATTGACGACCACCGCTTTGTAGCCCAGGTGCCGCAGGGGCATGTAAGCCAGGTCGAAATGAATGCCCTCCACCAGCATATCGGTGCTGACCACCGTGCAAAAGGATCCGTTCTCGATCACGGCCGCATCGTCGCCGATGCCTTTGATCGTAGAAGGCTGGGCAATGGGAAAGTCGCGGGTGAGGTGTTCGATCAGGCCGAATTCGCCGAGGGTATTGACGTCAGTACGTTGCATAGGGGTAGAAATATCGATCAGCGGCGCTTAGGAAGCATTCCCAGTATATGCCTAAAATGGGCAAAGTTAAAAAGTTCGCCTGATAGGCAACGTATTAAGCAGAACTTGCAACTAATGGATACTGCCTTTGGCTATTTAACGGTCTTTAAATATTAACACCATGTTTTTGTTCAAGGCAGATCTAAGTTTTGAAAACACCCATCGGCAGACACCGATAACGGGAAATACCTATCGCCCGCTTTTTTTCTTTTCGGATACAGTTGTCCGTTCGGGATTAATCGTGCTATCTGATGGCGAATCTTTGGAAATGACCCATTCTTATAAGCATAGATTAGTAAAAATCTATGCCTACAAAGACCTGGATGTAGATGGTGAATTTTATGCCGGAAGAACATTCACAATGTCGGAAGGTGGCAGCGCCATTATCGGACGGGGGGTAATTACCGAGGTAATCGGCGAAGAGGGGCTGGTTCCCGCTTAGAGCGATGGCTTATAGGAGTGGATAAAGGTGGATCATCCATCTTTATTCACTCCTATAAGACACGGCTTTCCCCCTTGCGCCCGTATAGCCCACCAGATTTGTGGCATTCTACTGCTCGACCTCTCACCTTACGGAGGGTCTTTATTTGCGCTCCATTTTCTTTCCCAGCCGCCTTCCGGGATAACGAAAGTTGCTTAGCGGGATAAAATTGATAGGTAAATGCGCTGAATTTTTTGTGAGCAGCTGGGGGCTTTTAATCGGCTTTATTGTCCGTAGCATACTGTGGCTCGGCGTGCTATTTATCCTGAATGCCGGTACATCCTGTATTTTACAGATCTGTACGCTTGGGTGGCGGGCTAAATACCAGCTGGCCTTCTTTTATACGCATGGAAGGCCAAATTGATAGGGAAACCGCCGGTAAGAACCGGCCAGAGCGTCATCTTTACTCCCCGCCCAGTTCCTTCAACCGCTTTTCCAAAGCCAGCACTTTCTTTTGCAAATCCGGCAGTTGTTTAAACACCACGTGCGAGCGCATAAAATCCCGGAAACCGATGGCGGGAGAGCCAAACAGGGTGGCGTTGGGTTCGGTCACATTGATGCCGACGCCGCTTTGGGCCTGCACCCGGGTGCCGTCGGCGAGGGTCAGGTGCCCCGCAAAACCCGCCTGGCCACCGATCTGGCAATTATTGCCGAGGCGGGTACTGCCGGCAATACCAATTTGGGCGGCCAAAGCAGTGTTCCTGCCGATTTCCACGTTGTGGGCGATGTGTACGAGGTTATCCAGTTTGGCGCCGGACCGAATGATCGTGCTGCCGATGGAAGCCCGGTCAATGCAGGTGCATGCCCCGATTTCGACGTCGTTTTCGAGTACGACGTTGCCCACCTGCGGTACTTTTACCCAGCTCTTATCTTCCTGCGGGGCAAATCCAAAGCCATCTGAGCCGATGACCGCGTTGGCGTGCAGAATGCAGTGATCGCCAATCTCACAATCGAACAATATGCGCACGCCGGGGTATAAGCGGCAGTTGTTGCCAATATGCACATTGCGTCCGATATAAGTCTGGGGATAAATCTGACAGTTGTTGCCGATGACGGCGCCTTCCTCGATGATGGCGAAAGCGCCCACGCTGGTGCCCACACCAATTTGGGCAGCCGGATGCACGGAAGGCTGGTCGTCGATGGCACTGCGGCCGGCGTGATTGCCCTCGTCGAATTTTTGCAGCAGCAGGGCCAGGCAACTGCGTACGTCGTCTACCCGGATGAGGGTTGGTGTGACGGGCTGGGACGGCTGGAAGGAACGGTGCACCAACAAAATGGAAGCCTCCGTGGTGTACGCATAGGGCTCGTATTTCGCGCTGTCGAGAAAAGCGAAATCGCCGGTTTGGGCAGCTTCGATACGGGCCGGGCGGCTCACCTGGACGTTCGGATCGCCGTCGAGTGAGCCGTTGAGAAGTTGCGCGAGATAGGCGGCAGTGATTTTCATGCCGGATAGACTAAGAACGAAAGGATGAGATTACAGCGGATTGGGTCGGGGCGTAGCGGGCAAAGGTAGGAAAAGTGACGCTGGAAAGGATACGCGAGTTTGGAAATGGCCGCCAGCAGTTAAAGCGGCGGACCGCCGGGCGTCAGAGATCGATGATCATTTGCAGGGGGCAATGATCGGAATGCACGACGCCGTTCAGGTGATGGGCACGCACGACCCGGTCGCGCAGATTGTCGGTCACGCACTGGTAATCAATGCGCCAGCCCTTGTTGCTGGCCCGGACGCCGGCCCGGTAACTCCACCAGCTGTATTCCACCAGCCCGGGATTTTTAAAACGGAAAGCGTCGGTGAAGCCGGCGGCCAGCCATTGGTCGAACCAGGCCCGCTCCTCCGGTAAAAACCCGGTGGTGTTCTTATTGGCCTTCGGGTTGTGGATGTCAATTTCCTGGTGGGCAATGTTGTAATCCCCCACCACGACGAGCTGGGGACGCTCGCGGCGCAGTTCGCTGATCCAGCGGGAGAAGTCGTCCAGGAACTGCATTTTGAAACCCTGGCGTATTTCGCCCATGGTGCCGGATGGAAAGTAGCAGTTGAGCAGCGTCCAGTCGCCGAAATCAGTGCGCAGAATACGGCCTTCGCAGTCGATAATGGGCAAGCCACAGCCGATGACCACGTTGTCGGGCGCACGTTTGGACATGGTGAGCACCCCGCTGTAGCCCTTTTTGTCGGCCGAATGCCAGTGGTGGCAGTAGCCCAGCGCTTCCAGCTCCAGCATATCCACATCTTCGGTGCGGGCCTTGGTTTCCTGCAGGCATACGATGTCCGACTGGTCGTCGCGTAGCCACTGCCACAGTCCTTTGGATACCGCCGAGCGGATGCCGTTGACGTTGTAAGAGGTGATGGTGAGCATGTTTCGTAAATGAGGATTTGAAGATTCGAGGATTTGAGGATTTGATTAAATAATTGATAATCATGTATTTGGTCAAATACTCAAATCTTCAAATCCTCGTGCAATCGTCAGCCGATCACCCCTCCACCAGCGTACCCACCCTTTCGCCGAGCACAATACGGCGCAGGTTTTCCGGCTCATTGATGTCAAAAACAATGATCGGCATGTTGTTCTCCTGGCAGAGCGTAAAAGCGGTCATGTCCATGACTTCGAGGCCGAGACTGATGACCTTGGCGAAGGTGAGTTTGTCGAACTTGACCGCCATGGGGTCTTTTTCGGGATCGGCGGAATAAATGCCGTCCACGCGGGTGCCTTTCAGAATAACGTCGGCCTTGATCTCGTTGGCCCGCAGGGCGGCGGCGCTGTCGGTAGTGAAGAACGGATTGCCCGTACCGGCGGCACAGATGACCACGCGGCCTTTTTCCAGGTGCCGGATGGCGCGGCGCCGGATGTAGGGTTCGGCCACGCTTTCCATACGCAGGGCGGTCATCAGCCGGGTCTGAATACCAATACTTTCCAGGGCACTCTGCAAAGCGAGACCATTGATGACGGTGGCCAGCATACCCATGTAGTCGCCCGTCACATCCTCGATGCCCGTGCCGTCGGCCTGAATGCCCCGAAAGATATTGCCGCCGCCGATCACAATGACAACATCGGCACCCATTTCACGCAACTCTTTGATCTGGTGGGCATAATGCTGTAGCATGTCGGCCGTGATGCCGAACTTTTGCCGGCCCATCAGGCTCTCGCCGGAGAGTTTCAGCAGAATACGTTTATACTTGATACCACTCATGGAACTAGCTTTTTAATGGGGTTACCCGGCGAAAACAGGATCGCGCCGCAAAGGTTACAAAAAACCGGGAGGCTGCCTCCCGGAAGGGTTGATTAAGGGTTGATAAAAAGTTTATAAAGGTTGATAATAAGGTGCCGATGGATTTTGGGCTTTGATGCTAAAGCCAGACTGGGCAGCATAGAAAAAGAGCGATGGGGGCTGCCCATCGCTCTTTCTATAAACCTTTATAAACCCTTATCAACTTTTATAAACCCTTATTCTTACAGCGCCACGTGCTTGAAGCCGGTCACTGTCAGGCCTTTGTCCAGCGATTTCAGGTATTGGTCCACCGTTTGGCTATCATCTTTCACGAACTTCTGGCTCAGCAGCGTGCTTTCCTGGAAAAACTTGTTCAGGCGGCCCAGAGCGATTTTTTCCAGCATTTCTTCGGCTTTGCCTTCGTTACGGGCCAGTTCTTTACCAATTTCGAGCTCCCGCTCGATGGTCCGCGGATCCACGTCGTCCTTGCTGACCGACACCGGGCTCATGGCCGCAACCTGCATGGCGACGTCCCGACCGGCCTGCTCGAAGTTGCCGTTGTTCATATTCAGGGCGACCAGCACCGAACGCTTGTTGTTGGAGTGGTTATAGGTCAGGATCTGCGCGCCGGTGATCGGCTCGTAGCGGCTGAGTTCAATTTTCTCGCCGACGATGCCGGTTTGCTCGCCTACTTTTTCGCGGATGGTGCCCTTTTCATCAAAAGGCAGGTCCAGCAATGCGTCCAGCGTCGGCGGAAAACTGGCCAGTGCCAGATCGGCCAGTTTCTGGGCCATCGTGATGAAGTTTTCGTTGCGGGCCACAAAATCCGTCTCGCAGTTGAGGGCCACGACAATGCCTTTGGTCTGGTCCGCATTGGTGCGGGCGACGACCACGCCTTCTTTGGCTTCGCGGTCTTCGCGCTTGGCGGCCTTGGCGATGCCTTTTTTACGCAGGTAGTCCTGGGCCTCTTCGTAGTCGCCGTTGGACTCTTCGAGGGCTTTTTTGCAGGCCATCATGCCTGCGCCCGTCATTTGGCGCAGCTTATTAATATCGGCAGCGGAAATTTTGATTTCGCTCATACGGTTATTAGTTATTGGTTATTAGTTGATAAGTTATTGGTTATCGGTTATTCGTTATTGGTCGCGAAAGTCCACCTATTTGGAAGAAATTTTCGGCAGGCCTACCATTACCAGTAGATTAAATCGCCGGTATTCGCCGCACTATTGACCACTACCCAATAACCGGTAACCAATAACTGATTAGGCTTCGGCGGGCTCTTTTTCGTCGCCCTTCATGGCCTTGCGCTCTTCCAGTCCTTCCCGGATGGCTTCCACCAGGTAGTTGGTGATGAAAGAAATGGCCTTGGAAGCGTCGTCGTTGCTCGGAATAGCGTAGTCCACCAGGGTGGGATCGGAATTGGTATCGACCATACCCAGGGTTTTCACGCCCAGTTTCTTGGCTTCGGCCAACGCCAGGTGTTCGTGGTGGATATCCACGATGAACACGGCGGAGGGCAGCCGGTTTAGGTTGGCAATACCACCGAAGTGCTTGTCCATCTTGGCGTGTTCGCGGCTCAGGGTGAGACGCTCCTTCTTAGTGATGGAGGTCAGGGTGGCGTCACCGAGCATCCGCTCGATGTTCTGCATCTTTTTGACCGACTTGCGGATAGTCTGGAAGTTGGTCATCATGCCGCCCAGCCAGCGCTCGGTCACGAAGGGCATGCCGACGCTTTCGGCGGCTTTCTGCACGATCTCGCGGGCCTGCTTTTTGGTCGCCACAAACATGATCTTCTTGCCGCTTTTGGCCATCGCTTTCATGGCGAGCGCGGCGCGTTCCATGCAGTCGGCGGTGCGGTTGAGGTCGATGATGTGGATACCCTTATGCTCCATAAAGATGTACGGCGTCATCTTCGGGTTCCATTTTTTGCGCAGGTGACCAAAGTGGCAACCAGCATCGAGCAATTCTTTATACGTGGGCTTTTGCATTGCGAGCAAAGTTATTGGTTATTGGTTATTGGTTATTAGTTTCGCGATTGGCACCTTGCGTCCCAATAACCGATAACCAATAACCAATAACCCATTTTAGCGCTTGGAGAACTGGAATTTTTTGCGGGCTTTTGGCCGGCCGTATTTCTTACGTTCCACCGAGCGGCTGTCGCGGGTGAGGAACTTACGGGCTTTCAGCGGCTTGCGGAACTCTTCATTGAGTTTCACCAAGGCGCGGCTGAGGCCCATGCGCACGGCTTCGGCCTGGCCTTTATAACCGCCGCCCCGCACATTTACTTTGAGGTCGTAAATATTCTCAGCGCCCACCGTGGCAAAGGGATCGGTCACGTTGTGCTGGATGTGGATCTGGGGGAAATACTCGCGGTAATCTTTACCGTTCACCGTAATATTTCCCTCTCCCTTCATCAGATAGACCCGGGCAACGGCCGTTTTACGGCGCCCGATAGCATTTATCATTTCCATATAGCGGAAGTAGTAGGTTTTAAACGTTAGAAGGTGATGGTGACGGGCTGCTGGGCACCATGCGGATGGGTAGCGCCTTCGTACACGAAGAGTTTTTTCACCATGGCCCGGCCCAGTTTGGTTTTGGGCAGCATGCCTTTCACCCCGCGCTCGATGATGCGGATGGGGTGTTTTTCCAGCATTTCCACGGCTAGCGTGATTTTCAGACCACCGGGGTGGTGCGAAAAATCCTTGTACTCTTTTTGGTTCCACTTGTCGCCGGTGAAACGAATTTTTTCGGCGTTGATGACGATGATGTAGTCGCCCGTATCGGCGTGGGGGGTGTAGGAGGGCTTGTTCTTGCCGCGCAGAATGCTGGCCATGTGGGCGCACAGGCGGCCGGCCACCTGATTTTCGGCATCCACCACGTACCACTTGCGATCGGCTTTCTCCGCACTGATGGACTCCGTCCGGTAACTCAGCGTGTTCATGCTATTGCTGTTAAAAATGTTGAAATAGGAAATGTTCGGCGGGCGCCCGGAAGGGGGCTTCTGCCAAAGAGGCCGCAAAAGTAAAACGGTCTTTTCGGACGAGCAAGCGGCAGCGCATCTTTTTTGAAAGTTTTTTTGCGCAACTCGTTGAAAATGAGGGGAAATATTGTCCGCTAATTTTATGATGACGGCAGAATCGGGCCGTTAGGACGGTGATAATCAAGGATTTAGGATCAAATGGCCAAGGGTAAAGGGCCAAAAGGCAAAGGGCAATTTTGCAAAAGGCAAAAAAGCAGGTATACCTTCAACCTGCTCCAGGCACCCTGGGTGGCGAACTTGCCTTTTGCCTGTTGCGGATTGCCCTTTATAAACCTGGCGTTACTCCGCGGCCGTCAGCACATCCACCAGCGTCTTCAGCGCGATGAAAATCGGCTCGCGGCCTTCCTTGGTCACCAGCGCTTCGGGCTCATCCTCATCTTCCAGCACGGCCTCTTCGGCGAAGGCCAGCAGGTCTTCCTGATCGCTGCCCTCGAAAAAGGCGTTCAGGCGGTCCCGGAAATCCTGGGCCTTGGTGGCTTCCAGCAGCGCGTAATTGGCTTCTTCGGCCTGTCCAATCTCTTCTTCCGACACGGCGCCCAGCGGCCCGTTCACTTCCTGGTTCGCGCTCCAGGTAATGAGCGCCAGGTATTGCAAATAACCTTTTTCATCTTCGTTCAACAGATCGAACTGGTCGCTGAACAGCCAGGCCACCACCACGGGCTGCGCCTCGGCAAAGGCTTCCATACGCTGTTCATATTGCTCATCCGCATAGCCTTCCAACTGCTCGATCACACGGTCAATTACTTCTTCGGAAACAAATTTCATAGTGTAAGTATTTGATAATCAATGTTTTTTGTAGTAAAATTTGACAAAAGTACACTATTCGACGGGCTTCGCAAAATTAAACCTGCCGGGCCTTATTCCTACTTTCCGCCCAATTGCCGACCTTTGTCGACCATCATCCCGCCGATTGTTAATTCCCATTTTTGTCCACGCTGCCGCGTCTGCGCCCGCCGCCCTGCTTCCACCATTCCGGCAACAACTTTGTTTTTGCTATGCTGCGTGTAGCCTTGCTCGATCTGTACAACGGCGAAACCAATCGCGGAATCCCGATGCTGCACCACCTCCTGGGCCAGCATGCCGAAGAACTGGTGTACGATCACTTTGATGTACGGGCCAAAAACGAGCTGCCCAATATCGACCATGATATTTATATTTTTTCGGGTGGCCCCGGTGATCCGTTGCTGGACGACGGTCCCTGGTACGCGCGTTTTCATGCGCTGCTGGAAGACTTGTGGCAGTGGAACAGCGGACCGTCGGAACCGAAGAAACAGTGCTTTTTTATCTGTCATTCCTTCCAGATGGCCTGTCACCACTTCGGCCTGGGCCAGGTGACGGAACGTTTCAAAATGTCTTTCGGCACCTATCCGGTGCATAAAACGCACTGGGGGAAAGCGGAGCCGGTCTTCGCAGGCCTGCCTGAACCCTTCTATATCGCTGACTTCCGGCGCTACCAGGTCATCCAGCCCGATCAGAAACGGATCAAGGCCATGGGCGCCCGTATTCTTTGCCTGGAAAAACTGCGTCCGCACGTGCACTACGAACGGGCGATCATGGCCATGCGCTTCAGCCCCTGGATGGTCGGCACCCAGTTCCACCCGGAAGCCAATCCGGAAGGCCTGCTGAACTATTTTATGGAACCGGAGCGCCGGAAAAGTATTGTGGATGAGCATGGTGATACCCGCTACGAGCGCATGATCCACGACCTGACCAATCCTATGAAGATCCGGCGGACGTTCGATACCATTATTCCTACTTTTCTGGAATACGCGATTGGGCAACTGACGCCGGTAGAAGTGGGTTAGGCAAGGGGCAAGGGGCAAAGGGGCAAGGGGCAATAGGCAAGGGGCAAAGGGGCAAGGGGCAAAGGGGCAAAGAGATGAATCCTGGCAAAGCGCCGAAGGGTAGGCCCCCTCCTACTCCCCCATGAAGGGGGAGGGTACATCGAGCAGTACTTGAAAGTGGTAAGGGCTTCTTTGCTTTTTTGCTTCTTTGCTTTTTTGCTTTTTGCTTTTTGCTTGTTTGCCCTTTGCCCTTTGCTATTTTGCCCTTTGCCCTTTGCCCCTTTACTCATACCGCAGCGACTCGATCGGATCGAGGCGGGCGGCTTTCAGGGCCGGATAAAAGCCGGAGAGCACGCCGACGATCATGCACAGGGTGAAACCGAGCAGCATCCAGCCCCAGGGGATGAGGAAACTGCCGCCGAGCAGCGGCGTGACGATGTTGCCGATCAGGATGCCGAGAATAATGCCCACGATGCCGCCGATTTGACAAATGACGATGGCCTCGATGAGGAACTGGAGCAAAATGCTGCGCCGGGTGGCCCCCAGGGCCTTGTAAATGCCGATTTCGCGGGTGCGTTCGGTCACGCTGACCAGCATGATGTTCATCAGGCCGATGGCGATGGTAGCCAGGCGCAAATTGGTGGTGTTCTCCTTCAAAATACCGACCAGACTGTCGCTGGCGAAAATCTCGAAATCCTCCTCTTCGCCGGGGCGCAGACCACGAATCTGGCGGAACAGGCCCATGGCTTCGGACTGGGCAGCGTCCATATCCAGGGCATTGTTGACCGAAACGGTGATGTCATATTCGGTCTCCTCGGTACCGTACCGGGCCTTCACATTCTGGAGCGGGGCATACACCGCCCGGTCGCTGGAATTGCCCATGGAAGAACCTTTCTCTTCCAACACGCCAATAATTCGGTAGCGATCATTGTCCACGATCACGATCTGGTCCAGGGCCTTTTCCGGTTTGTTTTTAAAAAGCAGCTTCACCAGCTCCCGACCAATAACGATCTTGGCCTGCCCGTCTTCTATTTCCGCATTGGAGAATCCCCGTCCGAACTCGATGTCCATGCCCTTGTTCGTGAAATAATTTTCGTTGACGCCGACAAAACCGACGTTGGGATTGGTTTTCTGATCGCCATTCTTGACGGTGGAAAGGTTGTTGGCCCAGAAGGCCATCGATACCCGACCCGGAAAATCGAACCGCTCTTTGAATTCCTGCGCCTGCTTAAAAGTGATCGCCTGTCCGGCTTTTTGACGCCGGCCCTTGCGGTTGCTTTTTACTTCGCCCCATTTCCGCTCGATACTGAAAGAGTTGGCACCCAGCCCGGAAAAATTGTCGTTGAGCGAGTACGCAATGGCATCGATGGCGGTGAGAATGCCGACCAGCGCCATAATACCGAAGGCGATAATGAGCAGGGTGAGCACCGAGCGCAACATGTTGGCGCGGATGTTCTGATAGGCCATGCTGAAAATTTCGGAAAGAAGCATTTCGGACGGTAGACGGTGGACGGTAAACGGTGGACGGTCAAAAGTGCAGTACCGGAACACAACCGCCCGCCGATTTAGAGCGGCGGGCGGTATTTCTCGATAAAAGTCCATTTTCCGGCAAGTAATGCCCGCCTTCCGGTTGGCGAACACCCTGCGAATCGCCAACCGGAAGGTGGGCGTTACTTGCGCAGGGCCAGCAGGGCATCGTCGGCATCCAGCATATCCAGGTAGAATTTTTTGAAAGCCAGAAAATCGAGGTGGCTCACGAACCGCTGCTTCAACGTCACTTCCCGGCGGATGCGAATACCGGTGGCGGTCTTTTCAAAGGTCAGGGCGTAGTCGCCGAAAGCATTGGAAATGCGTTTGTTCTGCGGTATATCGACCAGGCGATAGCCGGCCGGAAAGGTAAGCGTCACGGTTTCGCGCACGGGAGCCAGTTCGAACAGGCCGTCCACATCCAGGTCGTTGTAGCGCTTGGCGGCAAACATGGCCTTTTGAGTGGGCGTACTCAGCGGCAGCGGCAGCGGCAGGATGTAGAGGTCGGACACTTTGTCCAGCTGGTTGTAGGCGGTCATCTGCACCCGCGTCCGCAGCGGCTCGTTGATGCTGTCCAGGTTGTCGAACTCGATGGTGCCGAGGTCCAGGTGGTGCAGCACGCCACCGCCAAAGTACTCCGATATTTTCTTGCGGCGGTCCTCCTCGGTGGCCCGCAGCAGGGTCTCGCGCCAGTTGCCGGCGGCGGCCCCGTGGCGCACCGTCCGGGCATCGAGCACGACATTGCCGTCAGCGCCCAAAGTGGCCTGGGCGGTGATGTCCACGCGGGTGACGGCGGGATTCATGGCATCGTTGGGCAACCGGCGCAGCTGGGTTTCGCCTTCGCGGATGACCAGTCCCCAGGCTTCGGAATCGCCGACCGGCAGCACGCCGTTGGGGAAATAATCGGTGGTCAGGTCGTCGAAATGCAGCTGGCCGTCCTTGGTCTGGTAGGCCACGATCGCGTGGTTGAACACGTAGAGCGTGGGCCGTGGCTCCCGGTTGCTAAAGGTGTGGGTGCTGACGAGTGTGTACCAGGCGGGGATGCCCTGTTCGCGGAGCAGGGTGATCATGAGGGTAGCCACGTCTTTGCAGTCGCCGACCTTGCCGGAGAGTGTGGCGCCGGGCTTTTTGGGAACGTAGTTGGTGTTGAGAAAGGGTACGAACGAGTAGTTGATGTCCTGGGTGATGAAGTTATGCAGGGTTTGCACCACCTGGGCTTCGTTCATGCCGGTTTGGAGCAGCGCCCTGGCCTGGTCGAGCACTTCGTAATTGGGTTCGGTGCGACCATAGGTTTTGCGGTTGTACCACTGCACCACGCGGCTCCAGTCGGGCGTACTGCCCATCATGATCCACGCATAGGCGTCGAGATTACCGGGCGCCGCTTCCTCGTTTTGGGTTTTGGGAATGTCCCGCCAGTTCCAGCTCAGCATTTTCCAGTCGCCGGTGTCGCGCGTGGTGTGGGCGCAGTCGACGCGGTTGCAGGCAAAATACAGTTCCTGACTTTTGGGCAGCAGCAGTTCGATGGTGGCCTGGGCGATCGGCGCCTGCCAGGAGGCAATGCTGATGTTGAGGAATTCCCCGGGTATTTCATCGGGCATGGTCCGTTCGGAGGTGCCTTCCACCACGATAACGTCGCCGGCGTGCAGATTTTTGAAGACGGCTACGCCGTAGCTGCCCAGATCGGGCGAGGTGATCGAGCCGTCTTTTTTGAGCACCCGGGCGCTGGTGATCTGCCCCAATAGACGCAGGTCGGCCTCCGTCCAGAGTTTGGCGCCGGCCTCATTGCAGATGTGCACCACCAGTTTGCTCACCGACTGGAGATTGTGTTCATCCGCCAGGTAAGTGAACTGCTGGCTGTACAGGGAAATCACGGATTCTTCATCCTTAAACTGTGCTTCCCAGGAGCGGTCTTTGACGGCGCTGCTGATATTCACCGGCGAGAAGTAGCCGGTGTATTTCTTCTTATTTTCCAGTTTCTCGATCTTATCGGCCACCGAGGAATAGTCGGCGGTCCCCCGGATCTTGTGGGCTTGCCGATACCACTTCAGGGCCTCGGCTTCGTTTTTCTTTTCAATAAAAATGTCGCCCAGCAGCTCGTGGTTATCGGCGTCATAGGGCTCGTCGATCAGCAGGCCCCGGAGGATGGTCAGTGCCTCGTCGCTGCGTTCTTTCTCGAACAGGTAACTGGCCTTCTGAAAGCGCAGTCCGGTCGCGTAGGGCATAATGGCGACACCCTCATCATAGGTTTTCAATACGTCGCTGATCCGTTCCTTGCGCTTGTAATAGGTGATGCTGGTTTCCAGATCACTCCAGTCGAACGTCTTCTTCAACCGGCCCTGAACTTTTTTGAACTCTTTATCCCGGTCCTTGTCGGACAGTGGTTTATACGATTCCGGCTTATAGCTGTCGTCTTTCAAATAATCTTCCAGCCGGTCTTTCCACTTGGGGCTGTCATGCTGCTCCAGAAAAACGCGTACGTAGTTTTTGATCTGCTCCTTGCGCCCCTTCTCTTTCAAAAACCGCAGGTAGCGATTCAGCGTGGACCAATTGGTCGGGGAGAGTTGCAGCATTTCCTGCAGGGCCTGGAGGTAAGCCGTTTCTTCCTGTTCGCTGTTAATTTTTCCCAGCCGGATGGAGTGCTCGACGAAGGTGGGCGTGGTGGCCGTATCCAATTCGCTCAGCAAGCCCTCCGCCCGTTCCCCTTTGCTGTTAGCCGCGTAGAACTTGGCCAGCAAAAATTTCAGGAAGGCGGCATCCGGTGCGGCGGCGGCTAAACGTGAGAAATATTCTTCGCCGGTTTCGGTGGCCTTGCTTTTGGCAAAAGCTTTGGCCAACAAGTACTGGCGCCACAGTTCGGCAGGCGCATCGGCGGCGTTTTTTTTGAAATACTGCAGATGGGGCTGAACTTCCAATGATGCCGACCACGGCTGGCGGACGGGTGAATAGGCTGCGGTATAGGCCGTCGTAAGATCGGCAAAGGGGCGTCCGCTGCCCGGATCGGTGAGACGCAGGGCAAAGCCGGTGCCGGTCAGGGCGCCGCCACCAGAGCGGGCGTCATCCCCAAAGTCTTCATCACCGCTGTTTCCAAGGTCGTTATAGGCCAGGTTTACCTGTGACTCATTTTCGTCTTCCGGAAATTCCGACAGTTTTACCAGCAGGCGATGGGTGCCGGCGGGCAGGTCGAAAGTAACTGTTTCGACCTCCCAGTCGTGGCGGGAAGTGAGGCGCGGTTGTTCTACCAGCAGCTGATCATCCAGCCATATTTTGATCGGCTCGCCCCGGGTAATGCGCAGGGCGGCCCGGCGGGCGGTAGGCACCGTCAGGAAAGTATTAGCGTAGAAAGTAGCCAGTCGCCCGGCGTCGGGCAGTTTGTGGAAATAAACCGGTGAGCCAGGGGCGCTAATGGTACGTTTCAGCCAGCCAAACGATACGCCGTATTCATTGCTAAACGTGCTGTCCAGGTGAAAAGGACTGGTCTCGACGGGGGTGGTCTCGGCATAGTTGCTGCCGCCGACGTTGGCAAATGGCCCGGTCAGGGCCCAGTTCCAGCGGGGCAGGGCAGCGTCGGCCAGGGCGGCGCTTTCCGCAAACCGCCGGTAGCGGAACAGCGTGTCGGCCTGCTGCAACACGAAGGGCAGGCGGATGCTCTCCGGAAGATTCTGCCGCAGCGCCTCGGCCGGCTGGCCGGTGTACATCGATCCGAAGAGCCAGACATAGTGCGGCGCCCAGCCGGCGGTGAGCAGCTGGTTGGCGTAGCGTTGATAGTTTTCGTAGTCCTGCACCGTCTCGGCCAGGAAGATAAGGCCGCTGAGGGCCGGTTCGCTGCGGGGATGCTGACGCAGCTCGCTGTCGAAAGCCTGACGGGCAGCCACAAAATTATTTTGCCGGATGTGTTCCCAGCCCGAAGTCTGGGCCACCAATTGGGCAACGAGAAGCACCTGGCAACAGAGGGGTAGAAAAAAGCGTGGAAGCAGCATTATGGAGGGTAAGTGTTGGTAATGGGACAAAAAACCCGCCGCTTTGGTAAATCCGAGCGGGCGACCTGGAAAGCAAATGTACAAGATAGTCCAAGAGTGTCTACCGAAACAGCGTTCCTCCCAACAGCAAAAAATGCTTAAGAATTGTTCTGGTTGGCCCGGTTTGATAAATTCTTCCAATTACCAATCCCCGCCGAACATCTTGCCGACCCGGGTGTTTCGCTCCACAAGGCCCCGCCAACGAACGTCCGGCGCGCCCATGCGGCTTGATTTACCCCGGCGCAGCGGTTTCACCACTTTTCATGCTTTCCAAAATTACAACCAACATGGCTTTTACACTTCCCGAACTCCCCTATGCTGCCAGTGCGCTCGAACCCCATGTGGATGCACAGACCATGCAGATCCATCGCGAAAAGCACCATGCGGCCTACGTCACCAATCTGAACAACGCCCTGCAGGGCACGGAGCACGAAGGCAAAAGCCTGGAAGAGCTGCTGGCCAACATTTCCAAGCTGCCCCCTGCCGTGCGCAACAACGGCGGCGGCCACTGGAACCACTCCATGTTCTGGCAGATCATGGCGCCGAAAGCCGGCGGAGAGCCGGGCGGCAACCTCGGCACGGCGATCAAGAGTGCGTTCGGTGACTACGCGAAATTCCGGGAGCAGTTCAGCGCCGCCGGCGTCGGTCGATTCGGATCGGGCTGGGCGTGGC
>JBKJKS010000612.1:0-9937 GCA_046597295.1 Saprospiraceae bacterium | reverse complement strand
CAAACCACCAATATCGACGTCACGGCCGATCCGGAAGATCCGATCAATAACACCGGTACCGGCGTAAGCGGACCGGCCCAAAACCAGTTGAACCAGCTGTACGCACCCGGCGCGCTCAACACCGAGCTGCGCTATGGCAATAACTATGAGTTCCGGATCCGGCTGCAGGATCTCAGTGGCGGCGCCCCGCCCTTGTTGAGCAACCCGATCCAGCAAACCGCTTCGGACGTCAGCAGTCGCCGCTTCCGGCGCTATATTTCGCCCAATCAGCCGCGCATCCTGGAGATGCTGCCCACCGGCAATGACGATAATGCGTTCGTGAATAATGACCTGCCCATCGATCTGGCGGAACTGAATATCCAGCGCCCCAAACTCGGTTACCCGGCGGTGGTGTATACGGGCAAATACGCGAACCCTGTTCAGCGCCTCATTGATCAGTCCAACCGGGGCCTGGACGTCGATCCCGGCAACCTGCTGACCAATGCGGAGCACCGCGTGGGCCTGGGCATTGCCGATCCGGACGTGAACCGGATCGAAATAGTGGTTGAAGTCGCAGCGTTGAAGCTGGACAAACTGGACAGTGTTTCCGGAAAAGAAGACTATGTGCACCTGTACACGACGGATCGCTTCTTTCCGAACATTGCCAATGACGATGATTACGAAGCGGTTTTACCAATCCCCATCGTCTACCGGGACGTCCACGTGCTGCATACCGGCCAGGAAGTGGATTTGGTCAATGACCTGCGCCTGGCCGATGACATCGACAATTTAAACGAGCTCGTGCTGCCGACCGGCAGAACGGTGCGGCTGACGCTGCGGGCGGTTTGTGAGGAAAAAGCGGACAATACGAGTTACTACGGATTTATCCATGACAGCAAGCAGCTGGATAACCGCTACGGCGAAACTTTTCAAATACTGACTTACCAGGCTTCCAATGACGAAACCGGGCTGTTGATCCAGACGGCCGGGGTGCCGATGATTCAGGGGATTTTTATGCAGCCCGATCTGACGACCGCCTTTGACGGAAAATTCACCACGCTGTTGTTCGGCGACCAGGTCAGCACCCAGCGCGACAATGTGCAGCAGCTGGCCGACCGGTTGAACCTGGCCAGCAGCAAGCGGACCCTGAGCGCACCGAAAGGGCAACGGGTGTTGTTCGGCTGTTCCAGCCGGATCCGGCATACCCTGGCGCCGGATAACTCTTCGCTGACCTTCGCTTCCAAAGGGGATCTCTGCAACCACTGGCTGTGCTGCATCAGTTTTGAGCTGGACCGCGACTGGATGTGGGACGCGCTGGAAAACCGGAGTTTCGTGATCCGTCGTACCAAAAAATACACCCACGATGCGCTGCCGGAATCGACCGATGTGGTGGTGGGCGACCTTGAAATGGTGCGCACCGCCAGTTTCGAGTCGCTGCACAACCCGCAACGGCATTCGTCCAGAATTATCTTCATCGATGCGGTGGAACCGAAAAAAGACCAGCCAGGGCCTGGTATGGAGCCGGATTTTCCGGATACGATCGAAGTCAGCTACACCCTGGAAGTCCAATTCAAGCCGGACCATGGCGCGGATCAGGATGGACCCAATCCACTAGAATTGATCCTGCCCATCACCACACCGCCGGCGCAGGTGCCGCGGATCGTCTCGGCCGGGATGGCCCTGTCGCCTTATGTGCGCACGGACGACTATTCCAGCTCGGAGGACCGCAAGCGGCAGCTGTGGATCGAATTTGCGGAACCGGTCAAAGATCCGCAGGATACTTATTTTGTACGGGTGCTGGCCAACATGCCCGATCAGTTGATCAGCAACAACAACCCGGAACTGCTGACCGCGCCGGAAGAGCCGGCCCTACCCATCGATCCGGAACACATTCGTTTCGTCTTCGATGGCAGCACCAACGACCTGGCCGGACTGAATGCCATGCAGCCGATGGAAAAAAGCACCAGCAGCGACCGGCATTATTTATTGCCGCTGCCGCCGGGGCTGCATGCGAATGCCGACGAAATGTTCGGATTCTTCACCTACGAAATCCGGCTTGGTCATTTCCGGGATCCAATGACGGAAGAAATGGTCTGGACCACGGCGCAGGGACGCTTCGGCCGGCGACTCCGGGCGACCGGACTACAGCACCCCGCCCCCACCCTGACCTGCATGCCCAACCGGGACAATGACAAACTCTGGGTCACGGCGCCTTATGCGGTCGCCGTACACGACGGCAAGAACGTGACGGCCAGCCCGCCGCGCACCCAGCTGTGGGCTTTGCTCTACGCCCAGGTCAAACAGGCCGACAACCTGGATTACCGCAACATTCTGCTGGACGACCGGCAGCTCGACTGGCGGGTGCAGATCGAATCGAAGCCGCAGCTAAACGTATTCGAAAAATACAATGACCAACAATTACAGGTGCTCCAATCCATCGCCTTTCGGAACTTCAAATACACGCTGAATACGGCCAGCGTTAGCAACCAGTTGAAACTGGTCGATTTTTCCACCAAAAACAAAGCGGCTACGAAGTATGGTACAACGGTGTGGAATAATAAAGAAGTGGAGCAATTGCTGGCGATGCTGGGGCTCCCGGAGGACTCGTCGTTGAGCGTTATCGTGGTGGAAACGCTGCCGCAGATCACCAACATTTATGATCACGTTTCGCGCCTGGATAAACCCAAAGTCGCCCAGGCGGCGGCGCAGATGGTGGCGGTTGACCAGCAGCAGCATTTCAGACAGGCCTTGGAAAGAACGCGCAAAGAGGGCATCCAGGAACGGTTCATCAGCCGTACGCCCAGCCCGGTCAGCGATGAGCTGGGCCACCACCGGCTGATGCGCACCTCGAAGCTGACGGTCGTGCCGGATATTTGCTGTCCGGATTGTTGAAGGCCAATGAGATAGTGTACTTTTTACCATAATACGGCTATCATTGCACGGTAGATTAGCGAGTTTCCCCGCCGGCTGGGGAAAAAAACGCGGTCTTCAACTGCCGATGTCGCTAAAAAATCTGTTGCCAAACCTGATACCTATTTTCCTCTCGCTTTTTCCGGCTGCGCTGCTCATTGCGCAAACACCCTGCGCAGTAAATATTCAGGTAACGGATGCCATCACCGGTGAAAAACTGCAGGGCGTTTCCTTCAAACTGGACGGTCTGGAAACCGGCGTAGCCACCGATTCGAGCGGACGTATCCGCATGCCGGTGAGCTGCGACCAGCATAGCCTGCGGTTTCAGGTACTGGGTTATAAACCTGCTGCCCGGCGGATTAAAATAGACCAGGAGACCGCCATCGGGATTAGTATGGAGAGCATCGCTACGCAGATCGAAGAAGTGGTGGTGTCTTCGCAAAGTGCGGTGCGGACGATGGAGACGCCGGCCTTGGGCGTGAATACCCTAAGTATGCGTGCCGTGCAAAAACTGCCGCCGGCCGCCGGAGAGGTGGACCTGCTGCGGGGCTTGCAGACGCTGCCGGGGATTTCCAGCGTCGGAGAAGGGGCCAACGGCATCAATATTCGCGGCGGATCGGTGGATCAAAACCTGATCCTGCTGGACAACATGCCCATTTTCAATCCGACGCACATGCTCGGCCTGTTCTCTTTGTTCCCAACGGATGCTGTACGGGAAATGCAGATTTACAAAGGCTCGGTGCCAGCGCGGTACGGTGGACGTACGGCCGGCGTGCTAGACGTAAAGCTGAGCGAACCCGACTTTGGAAAATTCAAAATGCGCGGCGGCGCGGGCCTTATTTCGAACCGCCTGCACCTGGAAATTCCCCTGATCCGGGAAAAATTGGCCTGGATGACCTCGAACCGATTTTCTTTCAATGAATACCTGATCAAAGTATACAACAAGACCCTGGCCGGAACAATTGGACCGGCTTTGCCCAACAGCAAACCCGTTTTCTTCGATTTTGCCAATAAAATTGCCTGGCGGCCAACTGCAAATGACTACGTCACCCTGACCAGTTACATCAGTTACGATTCTTACCGCATCGACTCCCTATTCAGCATTTCCAACCTCATTCCCCGGCAAGCGACCATGCAATACGGCCATCAGAACCTGGGCCTGCGCTGGAACCATTCCTTTTCCGATCAGTTCAATTTCAACCTACTGGCCTGCCGCTCGGACTATAAGACGACCACGGCGGCCAGGGACCTGAAGGCGGGCTTTGACTACGAAACCCGGTTACTGTATCATAATGCCAAAGCAGAGTTGACCTACGCTCCTTCTGCCCGGCAACGGGTCAATGTGGGCGCCGCCCTCACCCGCTATGACCTGCGTCCGGCCTCGCTGGCCCCGGTGGAAGGCTCTTCGGTCTCTTTCGTCCGGCTGCCCGGGGAACATGCCTGGGAGACTGCTCTGTTTGTGGCGGATGAATATGAGGTCAGTACGCGGCTGCTGGCGGAAATCGGTTTTCGATACGTCCATTACTGGAATCTGGGACCACTTTCCGTGCCGGTCTACGACCGCGATGCGCCCAAATCATCGGCTTCCATCAGCGAGACGCTGGTGGTCCCGAAAAATGCCGTCGAATCGCAGTATGGCCGGCTGGAACCCCGGCTGGCCCTGCGTTATAGATTAAGCGAAGCCCGGTCCGTAAAGGTCGGTTATAACCGGATGAACCAGTTCCTCCAGATGATCGCCAACAATTCGACGCCTTTACCGAACGTGCGCTGGAAAACGTCGAACCGCTACGTGCCGCCGGCGCAAAGCGATCTGGTCTCGGTGGGTTATTTTCAGGAAAACCAGAATCGCTACTGGGAATGGTCGGTAGAAGGTTATTACCGTTGGCAACGTTCCATCTTCGACTACTCCACCGGTGCGGAATTGAGTATCAACCCGCTGGTGGAAACCCAGCTGCTGAAAGGCTCGGGCAAAGCCTACGGGGCAGAACTGCTGATCAATAAGAAGAAGGGCGTCATGACCGGATGGCTGAGCTATACCTACGCCCGCAGTTTCGAAAAAATACTGGGGGATTTTCCCGATCTGCAAAAACTGAATCGGGGTGACTGGTTTCGGACCAGTATCGATAAGCCGCATACCCTCAACGTGGTGCTTAATTTCCAATCCGAACGGCATAATTCCGTGTCTTTCAACTTTGTGTACAGTACCGGCCGACCGTATACGGCGCCGGTCAGTTTTTACAAAAGCGGGCTGAGTATTTTTCCGGTGTATACCGACCGCAACAACGGGCGTATTTCCGACTACCATCGGCTGGATTTCTCCTGGACCATTGCCAACCCTTCCAGGAAAGAACGGCGCTGGCAAGGCTCCTGGGTAGTGACCATTTACAACCTGTACGGCCGGAAAAACGCGTTCTCCTACTTTTTTAATCCCCAACTGGCCACCTTTAAGCCCTTCAAGATCAGCGTTTTTCCAACGCCGTTGTTCTCCCTGACGTATAATTTTAAGTTTGAATAACATCAAATTTATATGCACAAAATACTCCTTTTTACCTGCGGCCTATTGGGTCTCGCTAACCTGATCACCTGTCAATATCCGGTGGATACTTCCGCCCTGCCGGATGCCCGGAAATTTCTGGTCATCGAGGCCGAACTGACCGACAGTTTTGGCAAAGTCAACGTGACCTATACGCTGAACGAGGTGACCCCGCAGGGCGGCTACCTGTTCCCCGCGCCACCGGTAGCGACTGCCTATGTGCTGGATGGTCATGGTAACCGGACGGATTTCGTGCCGGATGGCACAAAAAACACCCTGTTTCAAGGTGTGGTTGGTGAAACGTATAAGTTGTACGTGGAGGCCGATGGCGGCCTGTATGAATCCCTGCCGGAAACTCTGCCGGCTTGTCCGGCTCTGGATTCGCTGACCCCGGTGTACAGCCGGGAAACGTTCCGTTCGCCGGATGATCTGGCTTATGATGGTTTCGACGTCTATGCGCAGACGACGGATCCTACCGCGCAGGAAAACTACTACCAGTGGGATTGGGTCCACTATGAACGCCTGACCAGCTGCGCCCTCATTGATGGTTTTCTATACCCCTGCAATCCCTACGATTACTGCTGGGGAATTGGCTACAACAAGCAGGTCGTCGTACAATCCGACAAATTGCGCGATGGACAGCCAATCGCGCAGAAAGTAGTGCGGGTGCCCTTTGCTACGCCGCCGCATAAATTTTACTATTTGCGGGTCGAACAACGCAGTATTACCGCTTCCGTATTCGCTTATTTGAAATCCCTGGAAACGCAGACGCAAAACGTCGGCTCTATTTTCGATATTCCGCCGCAGACGAAGTTCAATCCCAATGTTTTCAATGTTAGCCAGCCCACGGAACAAATCCTGGGCGTATTCAGTGTGTATTCAGCCCGCCGTAAAGTGCTGAATATCAACATGCAGCAAAATATTAACGGCGTTACGGCGAAGACGGTCATTGATTTTCGGCCGTTCACGCCGGATCCGCTGGCCTCCGCGCCCTGCACGGAAACGCTGTACCGCACCCAACAGAAGCCGGAAGGGTGGATGGATTAAGGTTTCTTCGGGATTTCTGCGATCGGCCGTATGCGTACGTTCCGGTAGAACACCTCCGCACCCTCCGACTGCAACTGTATCCGGCCTTTGGTCAAAGGCTCCGTGACGGCACCTGCCGGGCGCCGGGAACGGTACAGCGCCATCACTACCTGCCCATTCACCACGTGTACGGCCGTATCGCCGTGGCAATACAGATCGATGGTGTTCCATTCGCCGCCGGGCCGTTCCGCGTCGGGCGACTTAATGCATCGCCGGCCGTTGGGTGATTTTTCGGCAAACGTCAATACTTCGCCTTTGGGATCGTATATCCAGTCTTTATTGTCCTGCTTACGGGCCGGAATATCGAACATGCCGCCGGCCACGCCCCAGTAATCGCCGCAGTCGCCTTCCTGGATCTGTAGTTCCTGGGATTGCATCCAAAATCCCGCGTCCGCGCCGTGTTCGCCGTTCGCATGGTAAAGCACACCACTATCCATTTTAGCGTTTTTGCGCGGATGCCATTTGAGTTTGCCCCATTTGAACTGCAGTTGCAGGTGGTAATTTTCAAATGCCTGCACGGTGGAAATGCCGCCGAACTGCTCCCCGGAAATAAGCAGGGCTTTGGCCCCATCTTCCGTGACAATGCTGAAAACCTGCCGGGGGTCGCGGTTCAAACCGATCGGCGCCACGCCGCTCCGGTCATCGCCCACGGCCGGAAATGGTGGCCCCAGGTAAGTATCCCAGCCGCGCAGGTCCTGACCGTTCAGCAGATCCTGCCAGGGCAGGGCTGGTTCGACCACCGAATTACTGACAAAGGCCACCTGCTTACTGTCCGGCGACCAGGAGGGTGTGTTGATGCTGCCCTGCCCGCCGTAGAAATAAGCGAGTACGGTTGGTTTTCCGCCAGCTGCCGGCATTTTGCGCAGATAAACATGTTTATAAAAAGGATGGTCGTCCGCGGCCACCTCTGGCAGGTAAGATAGAAAAACGATCCATTTTCCATCGGGCGACACGTGGGGAAACCAGTTGTTGAACGCATCGTCGGTGAGAGGCTGCTGTGCTTTGCCATCGGGTTTCATCCGCCAGAGTTGCATTTTGCCGCTACGGACCGAATTGAAATAAATAAACTTCCCATCCGGGCTGTACTCCGAACCGTCGTCTAGCCCGGGCGCGCTGGTCAGCCGGACCTCCTTGCCGCCGCTGGCTTTGATCTTATAAATGTCGTAGTCCTGGTTGCGCTGGGCGGTGTAGGTCAGCCACTTGCCATCCGGCGACCAGCCGTGCAGGTAGGACGGGCCGGTCAAAGTCACTTGCTTCGGCTTGCCGCCGCCCACCGGTACGGTGTAAATCAGCGAACCGTAGCTGGGATCGCCGCTCGAGCTGCTTAAGCCCAGCATTTTACCGTCGAAGGAGAGCACATGGTCATTGTTGTTTTGCTGGACAAAGTCCGTGGGCAGCACAGCCGCTTTGCCGGTAAGCATATCGAAGCGGTACATCAGTCCGTTTCTGTTGTAAATCAAGGCCTTACCATCGGGCGTCCAGTTGGGGGCCTGCAAAGACTGGGGATCGGAATATAGTACTTTGCGTTGGCCGGTGGTCACGTCCACGGTCTCGACATGACTGCCAACGTAGTCGCGATAGGCTTGAAAATCGGCCTTGGGCGGCAGGACGATGCGCACATTATCGAAATCGGCGGTTTCCACCACGTCTTTGTTATGGCTGCAAATGAATAAGCCGGCGTATAATTCGGCCGGCAGATCGAAGTCGGGGACTTCCACCGTCCAGAAAGGTTCGCCAAACCGGGCTACGGAGAGGAGGAAGCTCCGGCCCCGGCGTTCCAGCTGGATGACGTCCGGCATCCTGACCGGCGATCTTACCTCTTCGATGTTGGCGCCGGCGCGTTTACGGTACTGAATGGCAGTCAGCCCGTCGCCGTGGACGGTCGCCGCGACCATGGCCGCGGCGGTGTCCAGTCCGGTGCGGACCATCCAGCCGAGTTTCCGGTGCGGATCGACGCCCTGGCCGAGGAATTTGCCACGGCACTGCAAAATGACGTCGCCCCGGACCGGCTGGTAGGCATAGTGAAATTCATCTTTTTTGAACCATACGTTTACCCCGGAACCGCTCAGTTGGTAGCTTTGTCTGGCGCTGTCGAACCCAGTTTTGCCAGGGTGCAGGACGGAGCCGACATCGGTCGCGTTTTCAAAGATGCCCGCTGCGTTCTGGGCGGTCAGCGGGAAGAAGATCAACAAAAAAAATGCGGGGAGAAGGGTACGGGTCCAGATCATAGATGCGGCTTTTACGTGCAGATTTACGGTATTTTTTACCTTTTTTAGGAAATTTTACCGGGATTCTCCCATTTTGGTTGGCTTTTCCCGTTTTCATGCGGGAAGAATGTGCTATCACTTTATTAAAGCGGGCCCTGACGGCAGGTGAAACCGCCTTGATCGCTGGCAAAAATTATGGGAATACACTTACCTTTAGCTTAGACAAACCCACACATAATCTTAACTAAAAATTGCTTGCAATGAAAAAAGTCTACATGCTTGCCGCCTGCGCAATGCTGGCATTTGCCTCCCACGCCCAAACTTCGGCCATAACGGCCTGTAAGAAAGCAAGTGGTGAAATCAACATCTTTTTCGATGTATCCAAGAACTGTACTTTCGGTCCGCCGAACAGTGCTTCCGTCCTGGGCAGCCGCACGGAGATTGGCTTCCACTCCGGCGCCAACATGTGGTCAGTGGTCCGGGAATGGGACCATCCCACCAGTGTGCATGGTATTCGCATCTCGGGTTCCGGCACCAATGCGGTGTTCCAGGTGACGATTGCTGATCCTGCCGCTTATTACGGTCTGGCGGTTGCCCCAGCCACCATCTATTTTGTTTTCAACGACGGTGCACAGGGTGATCCTGCTACGTCCAATTTCCCGTGGTATGCCGAAGGTAAAGAACAGGGCGCCGGCAATTGCAGCGATTTCTTTATCACTTTGGCAGATCTGCCCACCTGTGCGGCGAGCAGTGTGCTGGACCTGCGCCAGGAGCTCCGTATTTCGGCATCGCCGAACCCGTTCAGTACTTCTACGGTTTTATCCTTTGACAATCCCAACGACGACAACTACTCCCTGACCATCCGCAACCTGATGGGTCAGGAAGTGCGCAGTTACCGGGACATCAAAACCGGCGCTGTGGAGATCCGCCGCGATGATTTTGCCAAAGGCATTTACTTCGCCGTGTTGGAGGATGCGGCCGGCCGCTTTACGACCCAGCAACTGGTGATAGAGTAAGTCAGTCATACGGATTTTTTCCGGCGGGGCCTTCCAGGTTTGAACCACCTGGAAGGCCTTATTACTACGCTTGTCAAGGAAACCAGTAATCATGTTTAACCGCATTCACCATACTGCTATCATCTGCTCCGACTACGAGCAAGCAAAGCATTTTTATACGGACGTTTTAGGGCTTCAAATTATCAGGGAAATCTTCCGGCCAGACC
>JBKJKS010000538.1:0-9582 GCA_046597295.1 Saprospiraceae bacterium | reverse complement strand
ACCGACTGGAAATCGCCACCGGGGCGATGCGTCTCCAGCCAATCGGCTACGGGGTAAGGCGTTTGGGCAGGCAACAGGGCTGGGAGCAACAGGCTCAAAACCAGCAGAAAAGAAGGCGTGGAATAAGAAAAGATTAAAAACAACCGGTTCATAGAAATCAGTGCGTAAAAGTGAAAAAATCATGTCCGTAATAATGAATGCACAAGTGCTGGACGATTTGCCAGCACACGTCGCGTTGTTACAGCGCGGCTTGTACTACGGGGATAGCCTGTTTGAAAGCATTCGCGTATTCGGCGGGCGCATACCGCTTTGGGAGCAGCATTGGGCGCGCCTGTCCGGGGGGCTGCGGACGATGGGTTATTCCTTGCCCGTCCACTGGACGGGCCCCTATTTCAAAGAACAGATTCAGCGCCTGGCGCCGTTTCACGCCCGGGTGCGGCTGACCGTCTGGCGGTCGCCGGGCGGCCTGTACGCCCCCGAAAACAACCTGCCCAATTTCCTGCTCACCGCGCAAGCGCTGGAGTCGGGGGAATATGAGTGGGACGCCATGGGGGTTTGTCTGGGCTTGTGCAAATCGGTGCGGCTTCCGGTGGATGCGCTCTCGGGGCTGAAAGCGTTGAATGCCCCACGCTACGTGGCGGCGGCACAGGAAGCCCACACCGAAGGGTGGGATGAAGCGATCCTGCTGAATATGCACGACCGGGTTTGCGAAACGACGGGGAGCAACCTCTTTTGGCTGGAAGATAGTGTCTTCTGTACACCTCCGCTTTCGGAAGGCTGTGTAACTGGCACCCTCCGCAGTTTATTGCTGGCGTTAATGCCTGAGTGGGGCTATGCCGTGCGAGAGGAAGCTGCTACATTCGCAAGTCTCCTGCAAGCCGAAGAGGTGTTTTTGACCAACGCGGTGCGCGGAATACAATGGGTACGAATATGTGCAGGAAAAAAATATAATAGTTTGAAAACCAGGGGCCTGCATGACCGGTTAGTCCGCGAAATGGCGCTTATGGACGGCACGTGATGGCCATCAAATCGCCCTCAAAAATGTTGTTGAATTGTAAATTAAAAACGTTGTGCAGGCCTGAAACTTTAACATATAGCCCCATGTTAAAATTTTTTATAACGTTGCTTTTCCGCATTTCCATCCGCTAAAATCCGCTTTTCCATGGCCAAAGGTCGATCGGCTGCCGTCGGTTTTATCTTCGTTACCCTGCTCATCGACGTCATTGGCTCCCGATCTATTTTCCGGGTGCGGCGATGCTGACCAGCGCAGTGCTGACGGTCATCAGCACAGGTCTGGCCTATCGCACCTTGAAAATCCGGGGATAGATTTTTTTTGTATCCTTGTCGCTTGATTCGTTCATCAAATCGCTCGAGATTATGAAGGCCCTCCACTTTTTATTATCCATGCTGATTGTATTTGCTGCACAAGCGCAGAAGCCCGCGCTGCACATTATTCCGCAGCCCGCCGACCTGCAACCCATGACCGGCAGCTATACCCTGACCAAAAAGACCAGCATTGCTTACAATAAGGCCGAAGCCCGCCCGGTGGCCGATATGCTGGTCCAAAAACTAAATGCCCCCACGGGTTTGGGCCTGACTGCGAAAACGGCCAAAACCGGAGCCATCCAGCTGATCCTGCTCGACCAGGTTAACAGTGTGATCGGCCAGGAGGGCTATCTCCTGGAAGTTACGCCCAAGGGGATCGTGCTATCGGCCAACCAACCGGCCGGACTATTCTATGGGATGCAAACCTTGCTCCAACTGCTGCCCAAGGAGATTGAAAGCAGGACAGTGGCCAAAGCCGCCTGGACGGTGCCGGCGGTGAAAATCACCGACTATCCCCGTTTCGGCTGGCGGGGCATCATGCTGGACGTCAGCCGGCATTTCTTCTCCAAAGCGGACGTCAAAACCTTTATTGACCAGCTGGCCCGCCTGAAGTACAACACCTTTCACTGGCACCTGACCGACGATAACGGCTGGCGCCTCGAAATCAAGTCCTTGCCCAAGCTCACCAGCGTGGGGGCCTGGCGCGTACCACGGGCCGGTCATTTCGGCGATCGCGCCGATCCGAAGCCCGGTGAAGCGGCTACCTACGGCGGTTTTTATACCCAGGAGGATGTGCGGGAAATCGTTCGGTATGCCCAGGAACGCAACATTACCATCGTCCCTGAAATTGATGTGCCCGGCCACAGCATGGCCGCCCTTGCTGCTTACCCCGAATTGAGTACTACCAAAAATCCGCAGACCTACGTCAATCCCGGCACCCCTTTTTCAGAATGGTACGGCAATGGCACCTTCAAAATGAAGGTGGAGAATACCCTCAATCCAGCCGATGAAAAGGTCTATGAGTTCTTGGACAAGGTCTTCACCGAAGTGGCGGCGCTGTTTCCCAACCCCTACATCCACGTGGGCGGGGATGAAGCGTATAAAGGCTACTGGGCCGCAGATCCCGGTTGTCAGGAACTGATGAAAAAACTGAATATCCGCCATGTGGAAGACCTGCAGGGCTATTTTATGGGACGGGTGGAGAAGATCCTGCAAGCCAAAGGGAAGAAATTGCTCGGCTGGGACGAGATTCTGGAAGGTGGCATCTCTCCCGGCGCGACGGTGATGAGCTGGCGGGGCGTCAAAGGCGGCATTGAAGCCGCCCATCTGGGCCATGACGTCGTGATGACCCCGACGACGTTTGCGTACCTGGACTATACACAGGGCGATCCAACGATAGATCCGCCCATTTACGCCGGACTGCGCGTCAGTAAAAGTTACAGCTTCGAACCGGTACCCGAGGGCGTGGACGCTAAATACATACTGGGCGGACAAGGCAATCTTTGGACGGAGCAAATACCCAACCTGCACTATCTGGAATACATGACCTACCCGCGTGCCTGGGCATTAGCCGACGTATACTGGTCGCCGAAAACCAGTAAGGACTGGGACTATTTCTCCCAACGCATGGAAACGCATTTCGAGCGCGCCGACGCCGCACAGGTCAATTACTCCAAAGCGGCCTACGATGCCATCGTACAAACCTCCTCGAAAGACGGAAAACTCATCGTGGACATGGCGACTGAAATGCCAGGGCTGCAGATTTTCTACACGATTGACGATACCATGCCCGATCAATACGCTACCAAATACACCGAGCCGATCACTTTGCCGGAGGGTCCCATTACCCTACGGGTAGTCACGTATCGCCAGAATAAACCCATCGGCCATTTGATCACCCTAAAGCGGGAGCAGCTGGAAAGACGGAGCAGATAGGAGGGCGAAATTTATTTCGCTTGCAATGGTATTGATCCTTTAAGATGGGCTCAGGGCGGAATAAATTCCGCACTCCTTTAACTAAACAGCACGTGCAAAAAATACTCATCGCCAACCGGGGCGAGATCGCGCTGCGCATTATGCGCACTGCCCAGCGGATGGGCATCCGGACCGTAGCAGTTTATTCGGAGGCAGATCGCCACGCGCCCCACGTCCGTTTCGCCGACGAGGCGGTCTGCATCGGTCCCGCCCCCTCGGCGCAGAGCTATTTGCGGGGTGAAAAAATACTGGATGCCGCCCGCCTGACCGGTGCGGAAGGCATCCATCCCGGCTACGGTTTTTTGAGTGAAAACGCCGTCTTCGCGCAGCAGGTAGCGGCGGCAGGCCTGGTTTTCATTGGTCCCAGTCCGCAGAGCATGGAGATGATGGGCAGCAAACTGGCGGCCAAGGAAGCGGCCAAAAAGTTCGGTGTGCCCATGGTGCCGGGCATCGAAGAGGCCATCACCGACGTGGACATGGCCCGCGAAATCGGCCGCCGGGTAGGTTACCCCATCCTCATCAAGGCCTCCGCCGGCGGCGGTGGCAAGGGCATGCGCATCGTGGAGCGCGAGGAAGATACCCGCGAACAAATGGAACGCGCCATTTCGGAAGCGGTATCCGCTTTCGGCGACGGATCGGTTTTTATCGAAAAATATGTGTCCTCGCCGCGCCATATCGAAATACAGGTGCTGGGCGATATGCAGGGCAACATCGTCTATCTCTTCGAAAGAGAATGTTCCATCCAACGAAGGCACCAGAAAGTAGTGGAAGAGGCGCCCAGTGCCATCCTAAGCCCAGCGCTGCGCCAGGCGATGGGTGAAGCGGCCGTGCGGGTAGCCAAAGCCTGCGACTATGTGGGGGCGGGTACGGTGGAATTCCTGGTGGACGAGCAGCGCAACTTTTATTTCCTCGAAATGAATACGCGGCTGCAGGTGGAACATCCGGTGACGGAAATGATCACCGGTCTGGACCTGGTGGAATGGCAGATCCGCATCGCCCGCGGGGAAACACTCGCTTTCAAACAGGATGCGTTGCGGATCCAGGGCCACGCCCTGGAACTGCGGGTGTACGCCGAGGATCCGCTCAATAATTTTTTACCGTCGGTGGGAACGCTGGAGCGCTACCGCGAACCGGCCGGCCCCGGCATCCGGGTGGACAGCGGTTATACAGAAGGCATGGAAGTGCCGATCTACTATGATCCTATGCTGGCCAAATTAGTGGTGCATGCCCCTACCCGCACGGAAGCTATCCAGTTGATGAAGGTCGCCATTGCCGGCTACGAAGTGGAAGGGGTGGCCACTACCCTACCCTTTGGCCGCTTCGTGCTGGATCACCCGGCCTTTATCAGCGGGGATTTCGACACCCATTTCATCCAACATTATTTTACGCCGGAAAAACTGCTCGACAGTCAGCGCGAGGCGGCTGAAGTCGCGGCCCGGTGGGTGCTCCAGATGCATCTTTTGCATAAAAAGCAGTTAAAAGTGGTGGGAAACCGCAAGGGGCAAAAGGCAAATTGGCAATAAGCAAAGGGCAAGAGGCATGAATGAAGTACTACCTACGGTTTTTTTGCTGGTTGCCCTTTGCTTATTGCGCTTTGCCTTTTGCCCCTTGCCTATGCCTCTTCCACCACATGTCCCACAAACTGGGCCGCATTGTCGATGATGCGCTGGCGACTGCGGCGGAAACCCAGGCCGCAGGCTTCGTAGGCGAAAAAGACGCCGGCCTGGTAATAGTACCTTTCATCATCGCGGACCAGATCAGCGTAGGCCTGATAGACGCTGGTTTGTTTCGCGTATTCCCCCTCCCGCACTTCCACCGGCAGCCCGATCTCGTCGTACACGGTCACGTTGGCGCCTTCCCGGCCGAAGAAAACCTTTTGAACAAAGGGATAATCGCTGCGACCAATAGGCTCTTTCAGCGAGGCTTCGAGCAGCAGCGGTTCATTGGGAAACAGATCCCAGAGGTATTTTAAAATGCCTTTGGATTGAAACAGCAGCGTATAGGCCGGATTCAGCACGACCGCCAGGTTGCGTTGCACGATCTTGGTCAGAATAGCGCATAACTCGGCTTCCTGTTCGGCTATATATTCCCAGGGCACGAGCTTGAACCAGAAGTCGTAGCGGGTGAAATTGCCTTTACCGTCCGGGGCATAAATACCCTCCAGTTCCGAGAAATTCACCTCGTCCACGTAGCAGAAATGGGTCTCGAAGCCGGCTTCCTGGGCGGCTTCCCGCAGAACGGCCACGTTGTGTTCGTCTTCCGGCGCATCCCGCAGGGTGCTGAACAAGATAGTGGCCTCCCGGTCGGGATTGGCAGTCTTCAGTCGTTCAAAATTATCGGTGAGCGCTTCGTAGATGAAATTGAACTGCCGGTCATCGGCAATGCCATTGGCCTTGAGCTGCGCCCATTGGATGATCGCCGTCTCCGGCAGGGAAGTGGGCGTATCGGCATTAAATTCCAGCATTTTGAGGGGCAGGCCCTGTAGCCCACCGGCCAGATCGAAACGACCGAACAGGTGCAGATGGCGGTCATCCTCCCAGGTATGGCGGATCATAGCCCGCAAATTGACCGGAATGCCGATTTCGTCCAGCAAATTATGCTTTAACACGTGGTCCGCCGCCTGCACAAAAAGTTCGTACAGCCGGTTGCCGGCCCGGTAGAAGGCATCGCTTTCAGCCGCGCTGATAACCAGCATTTCGGAAGTCAGGTAGTCCGTCGCCTCCGCCGAGACAAAATAATCCCAGCCGAGTTCTTTGAAAACGGCGTTGGGCAGTTGGGTGATCGCTTGCTTTTTGATGGAATAAGCGTTGAGATGAAGTAAAATCAGGGTTTAGCGGCGTTTAGAAAAGGTGTAGCGGGGTGTAGGAAAAAAGTAAAGCGGTTTACGGTGCTCTTTTGCCCTTTGCCCTTTTGCCTTTTGCCCTTTAAAACTATGCGCCGCTACTGCTGCGGAAGCCACGGAAGAAACCGCTTTTCCCGCTGGCGGGCTGGCGCACCGTGCGGCCCACCGAGGTGCGGCGCAGCTCGTCGGCCGTGCTGCTGCCGGCCATGAATCCGCCCCGGGAAACGCCGTTGCGATAAACGGCGGATTGCACCGGCGAACTGAAACTGCGGCCCATCATGTAGCCCATCGCGCCCCACCACAGCACGCCGCCCATGCCCATACCGTGCGACCGGTAACCCTGATTATTATGCTGATTCGGCGGAACGGTATCCTGCGGTTGCACCAGTCCTTTCGCCTGCGCCAGTGTCAGCGAATCCACGGTGCCATTTTGGCGGCGAATGACGACGCGCGAAGCAGCCTTGCTCTCTACGACCTGCTCGTCCACAATGTCGAACTCGCCGTTCTCCTTTTCCTCCAGGGTGGTGATCACGCCTTTGGTCGGCTCCTGTACCGTGACTTCTTCCCAGTCGGCGCCATTGTCGCTGCTGCAGCCCGCCTGCACACTCAACATGGCTGCCACGGCGACATAGATGCCGCCCCGGCGCAAGCGGTGTTTCCAGGTAGACTCCGTACTATAATTTCTGAATGGTGTCATGTCGTAAAATGTTGATTTACAGAACTGCAAAGTTGCTGATGAAAACAGCGATAAACAACTATGGTTGAAAGACATTCGATGAGGCCGGACGGAAATCCGATAAAGCCGGATGCAAAAACGATGACGTACGTACCTTTGACCGGCCATGCAGCAGCCATCCAAACTTAAAATCAGCAACCCACCGATCGGTGCCATGACCCAGCTCGTTTTTGCCACCCACAATGTACACAAAGCCCGGGAAATCGAAGAGATTTTAGGGCCTGCCTATCAGGTGCTGACCCTGCGCGATATTGGCCAGGAGGAGGAAATACCTGAAACGGCAGCGACACTGGAAGGCAACGCCCTGCTGAAGGCCCATTACATCCGGGACAAATTCGGCTATGACTGCTTTTCAGAAGATACCGGCCTGGAAGTGGATGCGCTGGGCGGCGCGCCGGGCGTACACACGGCCCGCTACGCCGGGGAAGGCCGCGATGTGGAGGAAAATATCCGGCTGCTGCTGCAAAACCTGGCCGGGCAAGCCAACCGGCGGGCGCGTTTCCGGACGGTTATTGCTTTGCTCGCCGGCGGAAAAGAAATCCTGCTGGAAGGCATTTGTACCGGCACAATCGCCCTGGAAAAACAGGGCACGGGTGGATTTGGCTATGATCCAGTCTTCATCCCGGATGGCTATGCGCAATCTTTCGCCGAACTGGGCGTGGATATAAAAAACCAGGTCAGCCACCGGGCCAAAGCGACCCGGCTGCTCATAGAGGTGTTGCAAGCGACGAGCTGATTACTGCCGGCAGCGCAGCTGGATCGGACTGGTCTCGATCGTGTTGCTGGTGTGGCCGGCCCGGTCCTGGATCCTGATCCGGTAAAACAGGGTGTCGAACTGGGGCACAAAGCTGGTGGTGTTACAGGCGACATTATTAAAAATGCAGCAGGGCGTGGGTACGACAATGGAAATTTCGCCGGAAACGCCGTTGCCCGCCCCCTGGGTGCCCACAAAAGGAATGCGATAGGGCGGCTTGGCAAAGCTGTCGCGTCCATCCTCGATGTACAGGCTGGCCGTATTGTCCTCAAAGCCCAGGTCGCCGTCACCGTCCGTATAAGTAAACGTAATCACCACACTGTCCACCCCCAGTGCCGACTGGATCATGGTGTTTTTAGACAGATTCTTGAACTCGATCACCGGTTCATCGGGATAGTCGGGCGGCCGCACGCAAAACTGGGCCAGGACCATCAGCGCCACAGCCAGGCAAAGGAGAACGGGTAGGGGGTTTTTCACAGCAAACATATGGGTCTTAATTTTAGGTCAAAAATGGCATCTTTATTGAAAAATCAAACCGAAGAACGGGCGGAATTATTGCCGCTACTGGCCAAATTGGACAATGCGGGGTTTGCGGAACTGGCCATGCGGGTATTTCGCTACCAGGCCCGCTACAATCCGCTGTATGCGCGTTGGCTCGGGTTACTGGGCTGCGATCCCCGGCAGGTGAATGCGCCCGGGGCCATTCCCTGTCTGCCCATTTCATTTTTCAAAACCCATGCCGTGCAAACCGGCCATTGGAGCGCGACGACTACCTTCACCAGCAGCGCCACGACCGGCCAGACGCCCGCGCAACACCTCGTGCGGGACCCTGCGTTTTATCTGACCAATGCCCGACGCGGATTTGCACAGTTTTACGGCGATCCGGCCGACTGGTGTGTACTGGCGCTGCTGCCGGCTTATCTGGAACGCAGCGGCTCCTCGCTGGTGGCGATGGCCGACGACTTCATTCGCCGATCGCGGCATGCGGAGAGCGGCTTTTTTCTGCATGACCACCGGGCCTTAGGGGCGGCTATCGAACAGTGCCAGGCTAAAAAGTTGCCGACTTTATTACTGGGCGTTAGTTTTGCCTTACTGGATTTTGCCGAAGCGCAACCCATGAATCTGCAGGGGGTGACGGTGATGGAGACCGGCGGGATGAAAGGACGGCGGCGGGAGTTGACCCGGACCGAACTGCATACGGTGCTGGGAGGGGCTTTTCAACTGGAAGTCATCCATTCCGAATACGGGATGACCGAATTGTTTTCGCAAGCCTACGCCCCGGGCGGCACACTATTTCACCCTGCTCCAACCATGCAGGTGCTGGCCACCGAAATAAACGATCCATTTTGCACCGTCGCACCCGGCCGTACCGGCGTATTGAACATCATCGATCTGGCCAATCTGGACAGCTGCACTTTCATTATAACCGAAGATATAGGCAAAGTCTACGCCGATGGACGCTTCGAAGTGCTGGGCCGGCTGGATGTGGCCGAAATGCGGGGCTGCAACCTGATGGTGGAGTAGGAGGACTGAATATTTGAGGATTTGAGGATTTGAGGATTTGAGGATTTGACCATCTATTGCTTTAATCAAATACTCAAATCCTCAACCACCTTCAAAACTCAATATCAAATAACTGATAACCAATAACCGCCATGCGCATCGGCCTGCTTTCCGACACCCATTCTTTTCTGGATGAAAGGATTTTCGAGCATTTCGCCGAGTGCGATGAAGTGTGGCATGCCGGTGATTTCGGCTCTTTGGCCTTGTTACAGCAGCTGCGCGCCTTTAAACCACTGCGGGGCGTATACGGCAATATCGACGGAGCGGATATTCGCCTGGAAATGCCTTTGGATGCGCGTTTCGAATGCGACGGTTTACCAGTATTGATGACCCACATTGGCGGTTATCCGGGTCGCTATGAGCCGGCGGTGCGCCAGCTGCTGGAGG
>JBKJKS010000412.1:0-6849 GCA_046597295.1 Saprospiraceae bacterium | reverse complement strand
CTGCTCCGAATGCGTATTCTACGGATAGGAGATGGCCAAGCGCACAGTAACATTTCTTTTACAGATCATGGGTAGTAGTGACAGCAAAATTTCTTTCTAAAAAATTCATTCTGTCGTGTAATACATGGGTATTTCCATACCTTTGCATCACCGTCCTAATACGGTAATACAATATGATTCTGACGAACCTTTCTTATCGCAGTGCCATCCATGGCTCCACCGGTTCCTACGGTCCGTACGGCGGTTGTTTTGTGCCCGAGGTGCTGCTGCCCGGCCTCGAGAAGATGGCGGCGTCTTTCGATCAGCTCAAAACCGATGCGGATTTTTTGGAAGAGTATTACCTGGCCTTGCGCAACTTTTCCGGTCGCAGTACCGCTTTCACGCCGCTTCCACGTCTCACAGCAGAGATCGGCGGTGCACAGTTGTTTTTGAAGAATGAAGGATTGAACCACACCGGCGCCCATAAGATCAATCACTGCATCGGGCAGGCACTGCTGGCGAAGCGCTTGGGTAAGCAGCGCATTATCGCCGAGACGGGCGCCGGCCAGCATGGCTACGCCACTGCCGCCGTCTGCGCCCGCTTCGGGCTGGACTGCACGGTGTACATGGGTCGCAAAGACTACGAACGGCAGCGGCCCAACGTATACTGGATGGAACTGCTGGGCGCGCAGGTGATCCCGGTAGAGGATGGGAGCCAAACCCTGAACGATGCGGTTATCGCCGCTTTTAAGGACTGGGTAGCCCATCCGGACAGTCATTATTTGCTCGGCTCGGCAGTGGGACCGCATCCTTACCCGGCTATGAACACCTTTTTTCAGAAAATTGTCGGGGAGGAGATCCGCAGCCAGTGCCTGGAGGTCACCGGTCGGCTGCCCGATGTGTTGATGGCCTGTGTTGGTGGCGGCTCCAATGCCCTGGGTATGTTCTACGACTTTCTGGACGACGAGGACGTGCAGCTGATCGGCGTGGAAGCCGGTGGACGAGGTGACCGGCCCGGTGAACATGCCGCCAAGATCAGACAAGGCGTGCAGGGCGTGTTCGAGGGCTACCGCTCCTACTTTCTGCAAGATGGTGACGGCAATATTGCTGGTACGCATTCCGTATCGGCGGGACTGGACTACTGTGGCGTCAGTCCCATCCTGGCCTGGCTGGCCGACGCGGGCCGGGTGGAGTTTGCCACCGCTTCCGACGAAGCGGCGCTGCTGGCCGTGCAGCGGCTGGCGCGCAGCGAGGGTATCATCCCGGCGCTGGAATCGGCTCACGCATTTGCCCATGCCTTTGAATTGGCTGCGTCTATGCCTAAAGATAAAATAGTAGTAGTCAACGCTTCGGGGCGGGGAGAAAAGGATCTGTTCATTACCATGCGGCATTTTCAGGAGGAAAATCTGCAGGCCTACGCCCGGCATCTGCTATTGTAATTCGATCGCGGTGAGGATGATCCGCACCGCCTTGTTGTGAAAATTTAGACTATCCACTATGCAAAAGTTGGGAGCATCCGTTAAAATGCCGGTCATGGCGCACCTCGTGCTGGGCTATCCGACGCTGGCCGAGAGCATTCGCACGGCCGGGCTATACGTGCAGGCGGGTGTAGAAATCCTGGAGCTGCAAATTCCATTTTCGCACCCGACCGCCGACGGGCCGGTCATCACCGCCGCCTGCCAGGCAGCGGTGAACGAGCAACAGGTCAGCATAGCCGGCTGCCTGGCCGCTATTTACACCATCCGGGCACAGCACCCCGAACAGGAAATCATGGTGATGTCCTACGTGAATCGCATTTTTGCCTTCGGTCTGGAGGCTTTCGGGCGGGAAATGGTGGCCCTGAACATCCGCCACCTGATCGTTCCGGATTTGCCGGTGGACAGCCCCCTGGCCGCCGTGTTGACCTCCTCCGTCCAGTCGTCCCCCCTGAAATTAGTACCGGTGCTGGCCGCGAACGTTTCCGACGCGCGGGTGGAAAAACTGCTGGCGCTGGGCTTTGATTTTTTCTACCTCATGTCCGATTTCAAGATCACGGGCAGTAGCTTCAGTCTGCACCCGCGCCTGGAAGCGGTGATCGCCCATATCAAGCGGTCCGGAACCGCCCGGATCGGCATCGGTTTCGGCATTTCTACACCCGAACAGGCCCGCTTGGTGGCTGCCGCTGCGGACGTGGCCATTATCGGTTCGGCGCTGATCCAGGCGCAGGAAACGGGAACGCTGGATGTATACCTGGAAATTTTGCAAAAGGGACTGCATTCGGCAACTGTGGCGATCTGATTTTGTTTTCAGTATAAAATGAAAGAATAAGATTATGCACTCAATAACTCGCGTAACGCTTTCAAATTTGCTTTTTCTTCAAAAATGGCCTTCACCGGAATTTCAAAACCTTTGATCATAAAACTCCTGATCGTTCCTGCTCCATGCAATTCCAACCCATATTTCATAAAAAACGCCCCATCCTCATCGCCGGCCCCTGCTCTGCCGAGACCGAAGAACAGGTGCTGGCCACCGCCCACGGCCTGCAGGCCCAGGGCATCGATTTGTACCGGGCCGGCATCTGGAAACCCCGTACCCGTCCCGGCGCCTTTGAAGGCGTGGGCGCACCGGGTCTGCGCTGGCTGAAGCGGGTGAAGGAAGAAACCGGCCTGCGCGTGACTACCGAAGTGGCCAATGCCCAGCACGTGTACGAGTGCCTGAAGTACGGCATCGACGTGTTTTGGATCGGCGCACGCACGACAGTGAACCCCTTCTCCGTGCAGGAAATTGCCGACGCCATGGCCGGCACCGATATTCCGGTGCTGATCAAAAATCCGGTGAATCCGGACTACAAGCTTTGGGTGGGGGCTATCGAGCGCCTGTACAAGGCCGGCATCCGCCGCATCGGCGCCGTGCACCGCGGCTTCTCGACCTACGGCGATTCGAAATACCGCAACGTACCGCGTTGGCAGATGGCCATCGACCTAATGCAGGAATTTCCCGGCCTGGAAGTCATTTGCGATATCAGCCACATCTGCGGGCGCCGCGACATCCTGGCCGAAACCGCCCAGAAAGCCTTCGACCTGGATTTCGACGGCCTGATGGTGGAGGTACACCCCACGCCCGACACCGCCTGGAGCGATGCCGCTCAGCAGATCACGCCGGCGCGCTTCGGCGAAATGGTAGCCGCCCTGATCCTGCGCTCCCCCAATACCGACGATCCGGACTTTCTGGTGCAGATCGAAAACTACCGCAGCGAGCTGGATGATCTGGACGAAGAGGTGATCAATCTCATCGCCCGCCGCATGCTGCTGGTCCGGGAGATCGGCGGGATCAAGAAGGATAAAAACGTCGCCGTGTTCCAGCCCGAACGCTTCCGCGCCCTGCGCGAAGCCCTGCGCAAGCGGGGGGAGAAAAATGAGCTCAGTCCGGAGTTTATCTCGCTGTTCCTGGAAGCCATTCACCAGGAAAGCATCAGTCAGCAGGAACGGGTGATGAACGGCGGGGTGGCAGCGCCCGTGGCCTCGGGTGATCTGTGGATCAATGATTAGGAGAGCGAAATTTATTTCGCTTGCGTACTTATACGCTCCTGCTGGTGGCGGAATAAATTCCGCCCTCCATAAAGCGTCGTCGTGTCGTCGTGGTCAAGAATTTGCCTAAACTTGCCCCCGAACGAAAACACCTGCCCGTATGTCCGCCTCCGATCCTGCCCCGCGCCGCAATCCCTACCTGCTGCCCTTTGCCCTGGTCTGCAGCCTCTTTTTCCTCTGGGGCATTGCCAACAGCCTGAACGGCTCCCTCATCCGGCACTTTCAGTTTGCCCTCGATCTGCAGCGCTGGCAGGCCGGCATCGTGGACTCCGCTTTCTATTTAGGTTATTTCGTGATGGCCATTCCGGCGGGCATTTTTATGCGCCAATTCGGCTACAAGCGCGGCATTCTGGCCGGCCTGCTGCTCTATGCCGGCGGCGCCCTGTTGTTTTATCCGGCGGCGGACACGCGGGCCTACAGTTTCTTTCTCTTTGCCCTGTTTACCATTGCCAGCGGTCTCGCCTTTCTCGAAACCGCCGCCAACCTCTACGTCACGGTGCTTGGCGACAAGAAGGACGCGGAGTGGCGTATCAATTTTGCGCAGTCCTTCAATGGTATCAGCATCATCCTGGGGCCCATCATCGGCAGTTTGTTCATTTTTTCCAAACGGGAATACACGACGGAGTTACTGGCCACGATGACGCCGGAGCAAATTCAAAGCGCGCGTGTGGAAGAGGCGCTCTCGGTGCAGGGTCCGTACCTGGCGGTCGCCATCATTGTGGCGGTGGTAGCCATCATTTTCGCCTTCACGAAAATGCCGGAGGTGGGCCGCGATGAGGAGCAATTGGCCGGCAACGTCAGCCCGCTCGTTTTGCTGCGCAAATACCGCCACCTGGCGCTGGGGGTGCTGGCACAGTTCGCCAACGTGGGCGCCCAGGCCACCTTATGGGGTTATTTCGTCGATTTCAAACTGGATTTTGCCAGTACGGATCAGTTTTCGCCGGTCGTACCCTACGCGCATTTCTGGCAAACTTTCATCTTACAACAGGATACGCCGATCACACCCGAACAAATGGCGGGCTTCCACGCTTCGTTCGCGCTGGTACTGTTCATGCTGGGCCGTTTCCTGGGCACTTACCTGATGAGCCGGATGGATGCGCGGCGGGTGCTGGCCTGGTACTGCATAGCGGCCGTCATCCTGGTGGCTCTGGCCTTCCTGACCGGCGGCCTGATCGGCATCATCTGTATCATGCTGACCTATTTCTGCCAAAGCATCATGTTCCCGACCATTTTCGCCCTGGCCACCAAGGGGCTGGCGCCGGCGGAAAGCAAGCTGGCTTCTTCGCTGGTCATTATGGCCATCGTGGGCGGCGCCATCATGCCGCCGCTGGCCGGCTGGCTGTCCAACAACGGCGGCATGCGCATGGCGCTGCTCGTGCCCTTGCTTTGTTTCAGTTACGTGGTCGTCTACGTGCTGCGCGGCTGGCGCATCCTGCCGGCAGCCGCGGCATAGCAAATGAAACAGGCTCCACCCATTGACGAGCAATGGATGGAGCCTGCTTGAATTGGCGGGAAATATTATTTACTGCAGTACCACTTCGCGCTCGGCCATCATCTTGCGGATGTTGATCAGGGCGTAGCGCATGCGACCCAGCGCGGTATTGATACTCACGCGGGTCAGCGAGGCAATTTCTTTGAAGCTCATGTCGGCGTAGTGGCGCAAAATGACCACTTCGCGCTGCTCTTCGGGCAGGGCGTCCACCAGGCGGCGAATACGATTATGGGTTTCGCTGCGCATCAGCAAAGTATCGGCAGCATCGTCACCGACCCGCAACACGTCGAAAATATCGAAGTCTTCGGTGGGATTGAGGTGCGAGCGGCGCTTGTTGCGGCGGTGATAGTCCACACACATATTGTAGGATATGCGCATCGCCCATTGTACGAACTTGCCTTCGTGGTTGTATTTCCCACGCCGCAGCGTATCAATAATTTTGATAAATACCTCCTGGAAAATATCCTCGGCGAGTGCCTGATCTTTCACGAACAGGTAAATAGAGGTATAAATTTTGGATTTGTAGCGCTTCAAAAGTGTTTCGAAGGCTTGTTCATCGCCATTCACATAGCGGGCGATCAGTTCCTGATCATTAAGCATCGGCATAACTTGCATGAGCAAAAGTGGTTTGCTGTTTTACCAGTTAAATTGTTCAGAATTTAAACGGTGTACAAGTTTTACTCGATAAGCGAAATGATGGTGGTGAGATGAAAAAAGGAACGTTGTCAGAATGACTTGCTCAAATGTATAACAATATTGTCTTAGTGTCCGCTTTTCTGTGCAAATTTAACATAGTTTTACGAGTGACTCTAAACTTTTGCCAAAATTTATGAAAAAAATTTGGTTTTTCCTATAGTTTTGTGCGTTTTTCCAAACATTGTTTTGCGCAACTTTTTTCCGTTTTTTCACCTTTCTTCAACGCTAGGCTGCCAACCCTGCGCAAAATGGCCTCCAAACTTCCGGCAGCAGTAGTGTTCTTTCCATGGAAATAGCTATAATTCTTGTTCTGATTGTCCTCCACGGCCTCCTGGTATTAGGTGAAATGGCGCTGATCACCGCCAAACGATCCAAGTTGGAAGGGGAAAAAATGAAAGGCAATGGCAACGCGGTCATCGCACTGGGCTTGCTGGACAATCTCAACGACTATCTGTCGGCCATGCAGATTGGCATCACGCTCATCAGTGTCGTGGAAGGCGCCTACGGTGGGGTAGCCATCGGACATTACCTGCAGCCCCTGGTGGAACAAATACCGTTCCTGTTTCCTTACGCCGAACAAATATCCATCTCCGTCGTCATCGTCATCATCACGTATTTGTCGCTCATCATCGGTGAGCTGGCCCCCAAATACATCGGCATCCAATACGCCGATACCCTGTCGCTGACCACTGCGCCCATCATGAGTTTCATCACGCGGGTGACGGGACCGGTTTCCAGGTTCCTCAGCTGGTCCACCCGCTTGTTCCTGCGGATGCTTTTCATCAAGCCCAACGATAATCAGAACATTTCGGAAGACGAAATAAAACTCATGCTGCGCATGGCCAATCAGCAGGGCGTGCTGGAAGCTAAGGAAAGCGAGTTTATGCAGAATATTCTGCGCTTTGCGGACCGCGACGCCGATACCGTGATGACCCACCGTAATAATGTGGAATGGCTCGACATCAACGCCCCAGAAGAGGAAAACGACCGCATCATCAACGAAAGTGGTTACACCAAGTTCCTGGTTTGCGACGATGATATTGAGAACATCTTGGGCGTAGTGAAACTCCGCGACTACATCGGTAACCGCAACAAGCCGGCTTTCAACCTGCACAG
>JBKJKS010000230.1:0-13197 GCA_046597295.1 Saprospiraceae bacterium | reverse complement strand
CGGCGTGGATGAAGGGAAACACGTCGTTGCCGGCGGTATTCACCCCCTCGCCGAGGTTAACCGGTTCGCTCCACGATTCGCCGACCCGGTAAGCCACGTAGAGGTCCATGCCGCCCTTGCCGCCGGGGCGGTTGGAGGCGAAGAACAGTTTGTCGCCGTCGATGCTGATCACCGGATGACAGTCGTCGAATTCGCCGGCGTTGAAAGGCAGCGGCGCCGGGGCACTCCAGCTGTTTCCGTTCTTCCTGGAAGCATAAATGCGCATCTTCTGACTGCCATCCTGGGCCAGCTTGACTTTGCCGTTCACCTCCACGTTGCGGGAAAAATAAACCGTCTCCGCCGTGCGGTCAAAGCAGACCGGCCCTTCGTGATAGAGGGAGGAGAGCTCTTTGGCAAACGGTTCCGGGGTGGACAGTGCGCCTTCGGCATCGCGGCGCGAACGCAGGATGGACATGGCCGGCAGCTTCAACTGCGGGTCGGTCACTTTCTTCAGGCCAGCCGTATTGGTAGAGACGAACACAATACCGTCCTCGTAGAAAGTCGGGCTGAATTCCAGGCCCTTGGTATTGACCGCCGCTTCATTTTTTAATTGGATCGTCACCGGTTCGGTGGCCTGGCCAAACAGCAGTCCACTGCATCCGGCGAAGAGGAGAGTCAGGATATAATTACGTACATGCATCATTATCTTCTAGTTGAGGGGTTTTACATGAAAAACCGCGGGTTGGACATTTTCTTTTTGCCATCCTTCTTTTTCAAATCCGCCTGCAACAGAATTTCAAAAGAGCCGGCGGTGTAATCGCGAATTTGAGACAGCGTAAAATCGTATGCCGCACCAACGCCAACCTGCGGGGTGGCTTGCCAGAACACCAGCAAATCTACGGAATCGCCGGGGCCGTCGCCGCCCAGGCGGTAGGAAATACCCGCCGTCACCTTTTGCCGGATATCCAGGTTGAGGTTCAGATCGGCATTGAAGGGTGCGTTCTGGACGTATTTCAGCAGGATCGCGGGCATCAGGTTGATGTCTTCGCTGATGGGGAAAATAGCGCCGGCCATGCCGTAGTAATGCCGGTACTCTTTGGCGGTCAGTACGGCACTGGGGTTCGGAAAACCGATCGCGTTCATGTGGATGCGCGGAACGGAAAAACCCAGGTAGAACCGTTCGATGAAGGTAGCGTAAATGCCGGCGCCTACGTTGCCGTAGATGTCGTTGATCTTCTGGTTGTCCAGCGACGGATCGCCGGCCTGGCCAGGCTGGGCCTTGGTGAAGTCGATGCCCAGGGAACGAATGGAGCCTTGTATACCCACGCGCACGGATACTTCATCCTGCGAAATAAGATCGTAGGAATAGGCCAGCGCGGCCAGGAAATCGCGGTTGAAACCCGCCTGCTGCTGCGACATGGTGATGCCCACGCCCACCCGTTTGGAGAGGAAAGGCGAATTAAAGCTGGCCAGAAAGGATTTGGGCGCTCCTTCAAAACCCGCCCACTGGTTCCGGTAGATCGCGGTCACCGAAGGTACGCCCCGCGCGCCGGCGTAGCCGGGATTGATCGCCAGCTTATTGTACATAAACTGCGTGTACTGGTGGTCCTGTTGGGCATTCAGCCGCATACCGATGCTCACCAAAGCAAGTAAGAATACAATTTTTTTCATTGGAAAATATTTTTGAAGAAACTGTCTTGTTTGGGTTTAGAAGGGGTTTAGAAGGTTTAGAGGGGTTTAGAAAAATCCAAATCGGTGGAAAATCCATGATCTGAAAAATGCAAACTAAACCCCTCTAAACCCTGCTCAACTCCTCTAAACTCCTTCTAAAACCGTCTCCATGATTTAGCGATAGAGTTCAATAAAGCGTTTGATCGGCGCTTCGTTCGGGCCGGCGCGGAACACGTAGTAGTAGACACCGTCTGGCAGGTCTTTGCCCGATTCCCCGTCGAGGGTGCCGCGCCAGGCCTTTAATTCATCATTGTCGTAGGGAGCGGCTTCGTACACCTTGTCGCCCCATTGGTTGTAGATCACGATGGAATTATCCGTAAAGAATCCGCCGTCGAGACAGGGGATCACCAGCCAGTCGTTCACGCCATCGCCATTCGGGGTGAATATGTTCGGGATAAACGTGCATTCTATGTCCTTGATGGTGATGGTCACCGTAGCCATGTCACAGTATTTGGTGTCCGGGCACGCCGCCGAGCAGATCTGGTAGATGAAGGATACCCGGCCCGGTTCTGCGCCGGCGGTGTAAGTGAACTTGCCGTCGCCGACATAAACCAGACCGTCCAACTGGCTGAGTTGCGTGACCAGCACATCACTCAGGATCACAATCGAGTCGTTCAGCAGCACATTGAAGGTATCGGTCGTGCCCGGGTCGATCCGAAAGTTCAGGTCATTCACCGCATCCGGCTTGCTGGCCATTTGCACCTCGGCAAAGCCGGGCGGCGTCGTGCAGCCGTTCAGGCTGGCGACCACCGAGTAGGTGCCGGTGTTGCCCTGCTGGAGGCTAATGAGGGTAATAACGGGACTGTTCGGATAGCTTTGTTGCGGACCGGTCCAGGTGTAGGTGGCGCCGGGTATGTCCGGCACGGTGAGCGTCACCACTTCGCCGGGGCAACCGGGATTGGGGTCCACCGTAGGGGTCAGGCCGACCAGCGCCTGCACGACGATATTGAACGAACAGGTCGTAATGTTGTCCGACTCGTCGAAGGCTTTGAAGACCAGCGTAGTTACGCCCGCCGGGAAGACCTCGCCGCTGGAAAGCCCGGACTGCGGCAGCACGAGGGCATTACCACAATTATCCGTGGCCGTCGGATCGGCAAAGTCCAGCAGCACGCCCGTGCAGCCATTGGCGGTGTCAGCACTGGTCAGAAAACCGTCGGGGTCGGCGATGATGCCCCCCGTCACGCTGACGATGATATCTGCGGTCGGGCAGTTGATCTGCGGCGGCACCGCTTCCCGCACGATAATGTTGAAAGTGGCCGTCGTGGATACGCCCAAAGCATCCGTGGCCGTGTACACCACCGTCGTCGTACCCACCGGGAACGTGGCGCCGGGGTCATAGTTGGCGGTGATGACCGGCACCTGGCAAAATCCTTCCACCGTGGGCGGATTCCAGGTAGCGACCGCCGTACAACCCGTCGTACTGAGGACGACGGAATCGGGTACGCTAATGAACTGCGGGATTATCGTGGAATTGACCGTCACTTTGAAAGAGCAGGAGTCGCGGTTACCGCTGGCGTCCTGTACTTCCAGCACGACGGTCGTAATACCTACCGGAAAAGTGTCGGTCGGCATTTTGGAAGTGGAAAACACCAGGCTGCTGTCCGGTGTACAGTTATCGGTCGCCGGCGAGATCGCCCAGGTATAGACGGCGCCACAGGGTTGCGTCGTATTGATCACCGTGTCTTTCGGGCAGGGGCCGAAAACGGGCGCCACCTGATCCACCACCGTAATGCTGAAGGTGCAGGTGCTGGTGTTATTGGACGAATCCCGGGCAGTGTAGACGACGACGGAAACGCCGGTGGGAAAGGACGCACCCGGCTGGAAAGTAGCCGTCAACGTTGGTTGGCTGCAGTTGTCGGTGGCCGTCGGCGCTGTCCAGGTCAGGGTGGTATCGCATTGATCTACTGGCAATTGCACGAGTATATTCGCCGGACAGGCGGTCAGGGTAGGTGTTTTTCCATCCACTACTTTTACCGTGAATGTGCAGGTGGCCTCGTTGCCGGAGTTATCCGTCGCCGTGTAAGTCACGGTGGTCGTACCTACGGAAAATGTTTCTCCGGACAGGTGATCGGACACCGGCATGATCTGGCCGGCATCGCAGTTGTCGAACGGCTGCGGACTCAGCCACTGCACCTGTGCATTACAAGAATCGGGGAAGACCGAAGTGACCACATTGTTCGGGCAGGTCAGTACCGGCGGCAAACTGTCGGGTACCGTAATACTGAAAGTACAGGTGGCCGTGTTGTTGAAATCGTCGATGGCCAGGTAAGTCACCGTGGTCGTGCCGGTTCCGAACATTTCGCCGGACTGATGATCGCTGTCGAAGTCCAGGCTTTGATCGCAGTTGTCGCTCACCGTCGCGTCGGCGAAAGTCGCCGCCGCCTGGCAATTCACTACGCTGTCCAGCGGCACCAGCACATCGGCCGGGCAGATAACCACCGGACGGGTGGTATCGGCCACCGTGACGGTGAAGGAACAACTGACCATCACTCCGCTCACCGTGTCTTTGGCCGTGTAAAGCACCGTCACCGGCGTGCCGACCGGGAAAGTATCGCCCGGCGCATAGTTGCTGGAATCCTGAATAAAGGTGATGTCGCAGAAACCGGTCAGCATCGGCTCATCCCAGAACACAACCGCTGAGCAGGCCGTGTCCGCGCTGACCAGCAGGTTGGCGGGACAGCTGATGGCCAGGATGTTGTCGGCGATCACCGACACCAGGAAGGAACACAGGGCCGGATTGCCGGCTACGTCGGTGGCAGTGTAAACCACCGTGGTCGTACCCGGATCGAACACGTTGTCGAACTGATTGGTCACAATGGTGGAAACACCGCTACAATCGTCGGTTGCCGCGACCTGAAAGTTCAGGGTGGCCGTACAAGTACCGCTGGGCAGTTGCACCGTCGAGTCCGCCGGGCAGGCACTGAAGATCGGGCCATCCAGGTCCAGGGTACTGCTCACCGAGCCGTTCAAGGTATCCACGGGCACCGAGAGGTAGGCGCTGTTCACGGCATCCAGCGGTCCGAGAAACTGCACCGGCGTAGTCGCTGCATTGCCGACGATATTAAAAGTCAGGGTAAAAAACGTACCGCCGTCGGGAATGTCGGGCCAGTTACCGCTGGACGATCCACCCAGGAAACGCAGCAGGCCTTTGACGGTGTCCTGGTAGTTTTGAAAATCGAAACTGGTCAGATTCAGGCCGGGATAGACATTGGTCACCGCCGAAGCCAGTTGCAGCTGCGCCGTATCCCACTGGATCGAGAACTGCAGGCCGATGATATCGGCAAAATCCGCTACGGTAAAATCCATCATGATCTGCTGGCCGGCGCTTTGGCAGTTGGCCGTCACGTCTTCCAGGGTCAGTTTGGCCGATGTACCGGCGTCCACGTTGACCGTGAAGGAACAGGTGCTGCTGTTGCCCGATGCGTCGGTGGCCGTGTAGGTCACCGTCGTAGTGCCGGCGTTGTAGGTACCATCGGCATTACCCGTACCCGAACCGGGCGTGGTGCCGGTGAGGGCGTAGGCCAGGTTGCTGACTGCGCTGCAATTGTCGGTCAGCGTAGTCGGAGCGGTACCCGTGATGGCAGCGGTGAGGTCGCCGGGCTGGGTTTGTACGGCGATGTTGGCCGGACAGACCAGTTCCGGCGGCACATTATCCACCACCGAAACCTGTCCGGGAATGTAAAAAGCGGGTACTTCTTCCGGGGGTTGCACGGCGCTGCTGTAGGCTTCGCGGAAAGTAGGCGTATCGCCGAATTGTACGGAGGTATTGCCATTACCAATGACGGTGTAATGGATGCGAAACAGCAGCGCGCCATTGGGTACCGTCGTACCGAAAAGCGAACTGGTGGTCCAGCTGAACGACAGGAAACCGTTGGCAGTAGTCGTGGTGCCGAAGTTGCTGGCGGACAGGCTCAGGGCCGAGCCGTTGAGGCTGACCGAGTCAAAGGTCAGGACGGTGTTGTTCCAATTCACGGAGAACTGGAGCGAACCCAGGGAATCGAAATTGAAAGTCGTTACGTCGAGGGCAACCTGCTCGCCGCAGGCGGCGGGCGAATTTTCCAGCAGCAGGGTCAGGGTATCGCTGCTGATGGAGGGTTCCAGATTGATGGTGAAAGAACAGGTGGCCGTATTGCCACCCACGTCCGTTGCCGTATACGTTACGGTGGACAGGCCGAAGCCAAAAACCGCTCCGCTGGCGTCAGGATCGGTGGGAAAACTGGCGGTCGTCGCTCCGGTGGACGCCCAGCCGACACTCTGCAGCACGCAGTTATCGGCCACGCTGACCGGAGAAATACCGTTGACGGGCGAAGGAACACTGACCTGTTGGCTCACGTTGAGCGGGCAGGTAATGGTGGGCGGAAGACCGTCGATGGGCCGTACGCCGCCCGACTGGGTTTGCCAGGGCAGGTCTTCGCCCTGCGGATCGGTCACTTCGATGCCAACCGGCGTGTTGACGAATTGAACCGGCGTGTAAGGTCCGCCCAAACGCCGGAAGGCCACGTAGAAAACGACCGTCGTGTCGGGGTAGGAACCACCGCCCACTTTATTCCAGGCGAAGGTGAGTTTACCGGAATTGATGAATGTGAGCGTATCGAAACTGGGGTTGGCGCCGCCCAGAAAGAACGGATTGGCCGGCCCGCCGGTGGTGACGTATGCATAGTCGAGGAAGGTGGGATTCCAGGATAAAGTGAACTGGAAAGAACCGACGTTGGTAAAGTTTTTCACCCGTACCGGCACTAAAAAAGTGTCCGTTTGGGCGCAGGGAATGGAAATCGTATCGGTTTTCAGGATGACGTCCTGGCCTTTGGCGCCGTGTGGAACGAGCAAGCCGGCGAACAGGAGGAGGATTAGTACTGTATTCTTCATAGTTTGATTTTCAAGCAATGAGGGAAATGGACAATTGGCAAAAGGGCAATCAGCAACCGGCAAAAGGGCAACAAGCAACCGGCAAATAAGCAAAAGGCCATTTTGAATTGCCTTTTGCCCTTTGCCTTTTGCTTATTCTTTTTGCCTTTTGCCTTTTGCTTATTCTATTGCAACAGGATCATTTTCTTACGATCGCTGTTCGTCGGTGTTTCCAACTCGTACCAGTACACGCCGGCGGCGCCGAGTTCATCCTGGCGAAAGTTCAGTTCGTTATAGCCTTTTTCAAACTCGCCGACCACCGTTTTTACCAGGCGGCCGCTCGCATTGAATACGCGGAGCGTGGCCCGGCTGGTCGCCGGTAAGCGGAAGCCGATGGTGGTCACGTTTTGGAACGGATTCGGCTGGTTCTGGTACAGGGCGAAATCACTTTCCGGATTTTGCACCAACTGGGCAAATTCGAAGTCGATCTTCATGGTCTTTCCATCCCGGTCGTAAGCCTCGGCGTTGGTCACATCCGAACCCGGATGCAGCACTTCGCGCAGCGTATGGCCGGCCCGCAGGGTGCGGAAAGTCAGCGTGAACAGTACCTCGTCATCGCGCAGGGTCACCGGATCGCGGCTTACCCACACGGTGGTCAGACTGCCCTCGGACAGGTGAGCCGTACCGAAGTTATCGTCGGTGAGTGACAGTACACCCTGGCCGATATTCTCCAGGGCAAAGACCGCCGGATCGAAATCGATCGTCATCTGGTAAGCCTGGCGACCGGTAAAGTCGCTGGCTTTGAACGGTATGGTGATCACCTCGCCGGCGCGGAAAGCGCGGTCGTCCAGGCGGAACCGGAAGGTTTCGTCGCTGCGCTCTTCGTTCTCATTGTTGGTAAAACTCGGCACGATGTTGCCGTTCACGTCACCCATGCGCACCGCCACAAAGTCGTCGTCCAGGTAGTCGATCGTGGCCGGCGTATGGCTGATCGTGGTCGGGAAAGGTACGCTCAACGGATTGGGCGTCGGGAACATGTAGGCTTTCGGAATAAATTTCCAGTCCACCGAACCCTGAATATGCTGATCCGTACCCAGCACCACGCGTTGAATCAGCAGGTAGTCGGCCAGGGTGATCGGGTTGGCGCCGCCGGAGTTGTTCACATTGGCCGCCACCCATTGGTAGGGCGAAGCCAGCACGTTGCCGAAAATATGGTTCTGGATCAGCAGCAGGTCGGCAGCGGTCACGTTGGCGTTGCCGTTCGTCGTTTTGGATGGCGTCACCACCGTGTTGCTGCCGCTCGGTACCATGAACAGGTAGGTACCCGGTACCCCCGTCACTTGGTTAGCGGTCACGCTGCCGGCCAGGGCTACGTTAACGTTCGGTACCGGCTTTACAGGGGCTTTCCAGGTCTGGATATCGCCGCCGATCTTCACCACACCAATAATATCCGTCACCGTCACCGTGCCGTTCACCGAATCCGCCATCACCTGGGTGGGCGATCCGGCAATATCCTGCAGGAACTGGAACGGTTGCACGATCGCGACCGGGCTGACCGCACCCAGCGCAGCGTTGGCTTTCAGTTGTACTTCCACGTTGAACAACAGCGCATTGTCGGCCAGCGTCACCGGAGCGGAACTCACCCACAGCGCGTTGATCTTGTTATTGTTAACCGTTGCGGAGAAGCCCGGCAGCAGTGCACTCAACGTATTGGCATTCACGATTTTGCCAACTGCCGTATCCACCACGATGACCGCGAAGGAGAAGCCATTGACCTGGAAGAAATTTTCCACCGTCACCGGCACCTGCACGATCTGGCCGGCGCTGCCGCTGGCCGAGCCCACCAGGACCGTGATCTTGTCACCGGCCGCAACCACCGCCGTATCCGTCTGGATACAGTTCGTGAACTGGTCCACCACCGTCACCACGTAGATGCCGGCTGCCAGGTTGCTGATCGTCGGGGTGTTTACGCCGTTGGGCGACCACGAGTAGGAGAACATGCCGGAACCACCGGTGACCACCGCCTGCACCGTGCCATCGGCAAAGCCGAAATGCGACTCGGGGGTGGCCGTCGTGGTCAGGGAGAAGCCGACGTTCGCGCCCACCGTTACCTCCACCACGACGGTGCAGGAGTTGGTGTTGCCGTAGTTATCGGTCACCGTCAGTACGACTTCATTGTCACCAATATCTCCGCAGTCGAAAGCAGCCGGCGAGAGCACCATGCTATCGATGGTACAGTTATCGGTGCTGCCCAGGTCGATATCACCGGGTTGCAGCACGGCCGTACCGTTGCTGCCCAGGGACACGACGACATTGTTGTTGCAAATCACGGTAGGAATGCTGTTGTCCAGCACTTTCACCACGATGGAGTCCTTACCCACGTTGCCGCAGAGGTCGGTCGCGGTGAAGATCACCTTGGTCAGGCCCACCGGATAGTTGCCGCTGGCATCCAGTCCACTGGTCGCGAAAGGCGAGTTGTGGGTGACTACCAGGCCGCTGGTCGGGCTGCAATCCGTGATGGACTGGGCGACGTTGAGCGCAACGGCTACGGTACAGTCCGTGGTAGGCGGATGGTTGGCTGACAATACGACCAACGTATCCTGCAAACCGGGGAACAAGGGCGCCAGGCTATCCGACACCGTGATGTTCTGCGTGTGGACCGTGGTGTTGCCGCACTCATCTTTTGCCGTCCAGGTGCGCTGCACTTTGTAGGCATACTGGCCACAGGCACCGACGGCCGTGTCGGTTTTGACCTGGGTGTAGGTGATTACAATAGCCGCCGGGGCCGAGCAGTTGTCGGTCGCCGTCACGGTGGGCGGATTCACCAGAGGATCATTGCAGCTGATGGTCGCATCTGCCGGCAGCGTTGTGAAGATGGGTGGCTTATTGTCCTGTACGGTAAAGATTTGCACGCAGACCGCCGTGTTGCCGGCCAGATCTTTGGCCAACCAGGTCCGTTTTACGAACTCGCAGGCCGTCGGGCCGGTGCCGGGGCTAATGGTATCCTTGTAGGTCAGCGTTACGTTCAGTGGGCAGTTGTCCGTGGCAGTGGCCGCACCGTTGGCCGGCAGGGCCGGATCGAGGCTGGCCTGGCAGTCCACCGTTTTGCTGGCCGGACAGAAAGTAAAGGTCGGTGCAGCATTGTCCTGAATGACGATATAGGTCTGGCAGGTCGATACGTTACCGGCCTTGTCCTGCACATACAGTTTCACGGGATGCTGGGTGACCCCATCGGCATCCGGACACGAGTAGGTGATCGTCGACGTTTGCGGCGCCAGCGGATCGAGGCGCTGAATGGTCAGCACCAGACTGTCGGTCGGGCTGCAGTTATCGAAACTGTTGTTGTTGAACTGCGAGGTATTCACCGTCACGGAACCTGAGTTCTGTAGCGCGGCACTGACACCGTTGATACACACTGCCGTGGGCAAGGTACCGTCCTTGATCGTAATTTTGACCGTATGCGTGGCCGAGTTACCCGAGGAGTCGGTGGCCGTGAACAGGTAAGTATAAACACCTACGGGAAGGCGTTCGAGGCTATCGGTGCTGCTGTATCCGGCCGGTGAACTGCTGATGATCACGCCTGGTGCGCAGTCGGTTACGAATTGGCTCATTTTGATCTTCACGTTGGCCTTACAGTCGATATTGCTGGGCGACGTGGCAATGGTGATCGAATCGGGCGCCAGGTCAGCAAACACCGGCGGTTTCGTATCCTTGATCGTCACCACGCGCTGCGTCGATACGGAATTGCCAGAGGCATCCATCGCGACCCACACGCGGGTCAGCGTGTAGTTATACTTGTTGAAACCGGAGGCGGTCTGCGTGGAAGTCGTGGTCAGCACGGCGGTGATCGTGCCCGAGCATTGATCGGTCGTGGTCAGGACCACCGGCACCGGGATGGGCGCACAGGCTTCGATGATCGTATCGTTCGGCGCTGCGATCGGTGCAGGCGGCGTTACGTCTTTCACGGTGACGGGCGTGGAACAGGTGGCGGTATTGCCCTTGTTGTCCGTCACGATCAGGGTGATGTTGTTCAGTCCGATGTTGCTGCAATTGAACGAGGCCTTGTTGATGGCCAGCCCGATTGGGCCGCAGCCGTCGGGGTCGGCGCTGCCGTTGTCGATCTGAGCCGTCGTGATGGAGGTCGTACCGGTAGCGCTCAAATTGAGCGTGAAGGCCGGCTGGCACTTCGCTTGCGGGGGAAAGACGTCGTTCAGCAGGGTAATGGATTGCTGCTGGGTGCTGATGTTGCCGTTGCCGTCGTTATACGCCCAGGTAATGACGTAGTTGCCGGTGTTCAGGAAGTACGACGGTGGATCGGTGAACAGGAACATCCCCACCTGGGCGGAAGGGGTACCGTAGATGGAATCATTGGGATTGCAGGCATCGATCGCCAGCGGGGCATACACCGTATCCGCTCCGCAGTAGCCGACGATAGGCGGCAGCGATGGCTGGATCACCGGCACCGGCGCCAGGCCGTCGGCCAGGGTCACGGTGAAGGTGCAGCTGTCGGCGCTGTTGTTGGCCAGCATATCCACGGCTTTTACTTTGACTACAAAGGTGCTGCCGGCCACGGGATTGAGCACGACGGCCGCAAGCGAAGAGCCCGAAGCAGGACTTTGGGTCAGGGAAATGTTGGTCGGGCAGTTATCCTGCACCTGCACGTTGCCCAGGTAGTTGGGAATAACGGCGGTGATACAGGTGGTGGCCAGGGTCTGATTGCCCGGGCAGGTCACTTTGGGCGCCTGCGTATCGAGTATTTTTACTTTGAACGTACAGGTCGAGGTGTTTCCGGCGGCGTCCGTGGCCGTGTAGGTCACCGTGGTTTCGCCGGCGGAGAATTGCGCCGTCACGGAGGTGTTGGGTCCGCCGAAAACGAAGGGATTGACCAGGCCCACGAAACTCTGCACCGAAGCATCGGAGAAGGTCTCCGTCACGGTCAGCGGGGTGCACTCAAAGATGTCGGCCGGCACCGGACGTGTCCAGCCGTACAACTGGGTGCAGGAGCCCGGCGTGTTCGGCAGGGTGTAGGTCTGGCCGCATTTGTTATAACTGAATACAGCAGGCTTAGTGTCTTTCACGATGATGCTCTGGCTGAATACCTTGGTGTTGCCACACTGGTCTTTGGCCACCCAGTTGATAACGGTCGTGCCGATCGGATAAGAGGAAGCGAGCGTCGGGATAGTGGTGCCCATCGTGGGGGTCACCAGGTCCACATAGCCGTAAGCCGGGGTTGGATAGTCCACGGTGTAGGTCACCATCAGATCACCGAACGCCGTACAGCTGTCCTTCAGGGTAGCCGCCGTGACGCTGGCCACGTAGGGTGCTACGCAGTTGTTGGCGTTGTTGGTCGTCAGGTTGACCACGGCGGCCAGGCTGAAGGTCGGTTTGATATCATCCACCACGGTAATCACCTGGGTGGCCGTGCGGGTGTTCATCGAAATGTCTTTCGCCGTCCAGGTGCGGGTGATGGTCTGCGAACCGCCGCAACCGCTCACGACCGCATCGGCGAAGGTGATGGTGGGGTTGGCATCGCAGGCATCCAGCAGGTTGCTGAACGTGCCCGTGTTGGCGGGCTGAATGGACTCGTAGCACTTGATCGTTTTGCTGGCCGGCACCGTAAAGGTCGGCGCCGTCACGTCGCGGACGGTGACCACTTTAGTGCAGGTCGACGTATTGCCGCCGCCGTCGGTGGCGCGCAACACCAGGGTGCGGGCGCCCAGATGGGCGCAGGTGAAGGTGAAGCTGCTGACGAACGCCCCGCCGTCGACGGAGAGGGTGTAGCTCAGGCTGCCGGGGCAGTTGTCGGTGGTCGTTCCATTCAGGCTGCTGGCGGCAAATACGTTCTGGCCGGCCGCATTCAGGTCGATGTTGGTGATGGCTGCACAATTGGCTACCGGCGCCGTGTTGTCAATGACGGTGACCGTGGCGTTACAGGTAGCCGTATTGCCCGATCCGTCCACGATAGTCAGCGCGTAGATGTTGGCGCCGAGATTGCTGCACGAGTAGGTAGCCGGGAGCGACGTGTAGTTGAAAAAGCAGTTGTCCGTGCTGCCACCATCGACCTGGCTGGCCGATACCGACACCGCACCGGCCGCATTCAGCGGTACGGTAATGTTCTGGCAAATAGCCACGGGTTTTTGCGTATCCACCACGTTGACGATGAAAGTGTACGTCGAAACGTTACCGACGGCGTCCGTGGCCGTGTAGGTCACGGTGGTCAGGCCAAAAAAGAAGAACGTACCGGACGCGTGGGACTTGGTCAGAATGAAGGGAGGCGAACAGGCTTCCGTAACCGTGGGTTCCGGCCAGGTCACCTGCGCCAGGCAGCCACCGAGATTGGCATTTTTAGTAATGGTGGCGCCGTTGCCGGGACCGCCGCTGAAGACCGGTCCTTCCTGGTCGGTGACGTTCACCGTGAAGGAACAGGTACTGGCATTCAGGAACCCATCCTGTACAGAAATGGTTACCGTATTGGAACCCGCGAGAAATATTTCCCCGCTCAGATCAAGCGGATCGCCGAAGGGGCCGTTGAAAGGGCCGCCATTGATGGAGTAAGCCAGGTTGATGATTCCGCAATCGCTGGAGTTATCGACGTACTGACCCGGCAGGACCGGCAGCACAGCAGCTTCTTCGATGATCAGG
>JBKJKS010000180.1:0-4636 GCA_046597295.1 Saprospiraceae bacterium | reverse complement strand
TTGGTGCAGCCTGCCGTTTTTTCCGATATTCGCTCCACCATACCGTCGTTTTTTCAGCAAAACACCCCGTCACCGCTAACCATATGAGCACAACCACCGACCAGCCGACCACCTTCCTGGTATTGAATACCGGCATGCACAGCTCCATCATTCGGCGGGTGAGTGCCGACCAGCGGGGCCGTACCCTGCTGACCGTGAGCAATGACAAAACCGCCCGGCTCTGGGACCTGGCTTCCGGCAAACTGCTGCGCACCTTACGTCCGCCCATCGGGGAAGGTAATACCGGCGTACTGTACGCCGGAGCGCTTTCGCGCGACGGCTACCGGGCCGCAGTGAGCGGCTGGACGAGCCGGGACGGGCTGGATAATAACATCTATATTTTTGACACCGCCACGGGTCAGCTCCTGCACCGGATCGGCGGCCTGCCGAACGTCATCTTCGATCTCGAATTCTCCCCCGACGGTCGCTTTCTGGCCGCGGCCTTGTTTGGGAAAAACGGTATTCGCGTCTATCGGACCAGCGACTTCGGGTTGCACGGGCAAGACACGAATTACGGCGACAATATTTACAACCTCAGCTTCGATGCCTGGGGTCGCCTGGCCACCATCAGTTACGACGGCCACCTGCGACTTTACGCGGCCGATTTTAAATTACTGAAAAAAATCGCTACGCCGGGTGGACAGCGGCCCTATGCCGTTGCCTTCTCGCCCGATGGCCTGCGGTTGGCGGTCGGCTATGACGACAGTCCATCTGTACAGGTATTCGATGCGGCTTCCCTCCAGCTGCTCTATTCACCGGATGTAAGCGGTACAACCGACGGTGACAAGTGGTTTGCCCTGGCTTTTTCCGCCGATGGCAACACGTTGGCGGGCGGCGGTAGTCACAAGATTTTACAGAACGGGCATTGGTGGCGCCAGATACGCAGCTGGACCGAAGCCGGTCAGGGCGGCTATACCGATCACCCCGCTGCGCAGAATACCATCCTGGATCTGAAGCCCTTGGCCACCGGCGGTTTTCTATTTGGCGGCTTTCAGCCGGACTGGGGACTGGTCGATACCACAACCGGTACGCGTATCCACTATCGGCAGGCGGATATTTATGTCTTTAATGCGCAGGACCGTAGCCATTTCCGCCTGGGTCCCAACGGCGATGAAGTAGGTGTGACGCCGTTCGGCAAATCGCCGCTGACGTTTAAGATCAATAGCCGCCAGCTGGAAGCCGCCACTTCCGAACAACCTGGCTTCGTCGCGGAGCGGCCACACCTGGTCGTTACCGATTGGCAGAACCACCAGAAGCCTCAACGGAATGGCCAGCCCCTGACGATCCTGCATGAGTACGAAATTTGCCGGAGTGTGGACATCGCCACCGGCGGTGCAGGCATTGCCCTGGGAGCGGACTGGAACCTGTTCTGCACCGATGCCCAGGGGGGACTGCGCTGGAAGCAATCCATGCAGTCTACTGTCTGGTGCGTCAAAATAGATGCCTACAACCAGGTCGTGGCTGCTGCGCTTGGCGACGGCACCATCCGCTGGCACCGTTTCCACGATGGCCTGCACTTACTCAGCCTCTACCTGCACCCCGATCAACAGCGCTGGGTGCTCTGGACGCCCTCGGGCTATTTCGACTGCGCACCGGGCGCGGAAGACCTGCTGGGCTGGCACGTTAATAATGGTCCCGATCAGGCGGCGGACTATTTTCCCCTGTCCAAGTTCCGGCAGGCCTATTATCGGCCCGACGTCATTGATCTGGTGCTCGAAACCATGGATCCGGTGGAGGCGATGCGCCGGGCAAATACGACGACCAGCCGCGGCAACCTGGAGGAGGAAAATCCGGTCGGGCTATTGGCCCAGCTCCCGCCCGTAGTCCGCATCCACCGGCCTGCCGATGGTCAGGAAGTGCATGACCCGATGATCCCGGTGGAATACAGCATCGAATCGCCCGGCAGCGAGGTCAGCCTGCTGCGTTTGCTGGTGGATGGCCGGCCGATCTCCGTGGAGCAGGGCTTTAAGGCGACCGGCAAAACCTTGCAGGCCGTTGTACCCGTCCCGGCTGCCGACTGCGTGGTCTCGGTCATCGCCGAAAACCGGTTCGGGGCCAGCGTACCGGCCACGATTCATCTGCGTTGGAAAGGCGACGCACCTGCTGCCGATCCGGTGGTGGATATCCGGCCCCGCCTCTACGTACTCGCCATCGGCGTGAGTGAATACCAGCACAGCGGTGTGAGTCAGCTCGGCCTGGCGGCCAAGGATGCGCGCGATTTCAGCGGGGTGGTCAGCTTGCAACAGGATGTGCTTTATAAGGAGGTGGCAGTCCGGCTGCTCACCGATGCCGAGGCCACCAGAGACAATATTCTCGATGCGCTGGAATGGCTGCAACGCGAGACGACCGCCCGCGATGTGGCCATGCTGTACTTCGCCGGTCATGGCCTGGATGATAACAGCGGCAATTTCTATTACCTGCCCGTCGGGGCCGACCCGGCTGCGCTGAAACGCACCTGCATTTCAAAAGGCGATATCCAAAGCACCGTGGCTTCGGTATCCGGCAAAATTCTGGTCTTCATGGACGCCTGCCACTCCGGTGGCCTGATGCACGATATTGGCCGGCGTGGCCTGCCCGCAGATGTGACGTCGGTGATCAACGAACTGATCTCGGCGGAAAATGGCGCCGTCGTATTCTCTTCGGCCACCACCCGCCAGTATGCGCTAGAAAACCCGGCCTGGGGTAACGGCGCCTTCACGAAAGCGCTGGTGGAAGGGCTGTCCGGCCAGGCCCGGACGCCGGGTCAGCAGAAGATCACCATGAAAACCTTGGACGCCTACGTGGCCGAGCGGGTAAAAGCGCTCACCGAGGGCAAGCAGTCGCCGGTGACGGTGTATCCGCCGAACGTGCCGGATTTTCCGCTGGCACTACTCATCTTAAAAGCGTGACCTCTCCTTTGCGCTGCTCCACCCGCCCGTCAAAATAAGTCAGCTCGGCCATCCAGACCAGTACATCACCGCCCTGGGTTTTCCCCTGGAACTGGCCGTCCCAGCCCAACCCCTGCTGATTGGGTTCGAAATTGCGCCGTTCGAAAACGACCTGCCCCCAGCGGTTGATCACCCGCCACAAGCGAATCAGCCGGATACAGGGATCGGCCACGGGATAGAACCAGTCGTTGATGTCGTCGCCGTTAGGCGTAAAAGCATTCGGAACGATTAACTGGCAGCCGGGATCGACGCGCAGCAATATGGAGTCGCGGGCCGAACAACCGTTGCCATCCACGACCACCAGCGTATACGTGATCGAATCCAGCGGACTGGTCACCGGTTGCAGACAGTCGATGCAGCTCAAACCGGTAGCGGGTTGCCAGTGGAACAAGAGGGGCGCTGCGCCACTCGCTGCGGCCGGCAGCACCAGGCTGGCGCCGGTGAAGAGCAGGGTATCCGGCGGCAGGGAAATAATGACGGGCGGAAACGCGCTGACCTCCACAGTCACCAGCGAGTCGCAGCCGGTACCGGGCAGGTAGAAAACGACCGTCGTATCTGGTGGTAATGGTTGGCCGCGAAACGTAAAGAATTGCCCGGCGCAAACCTGGGCTTCCACTGCCGGCAAGGCCAGGCAAACGACCTGAATGGTTAAAGCCTGGCTGGTAGCCGGCCCGCAGAGCGCAGGATCAGCGGCCTGCGCCACCAGGACTACACTGTAGGTACCAGGCGTGGTAAAGGTGTACGCCGGATTGGTCGCCGTGCTGAAGGGTATGCCGTTGACGGACCATTGATAGGCGCCGGCGTACTGACTGGCGTTCGTAAAAGTCACCGTTTCGCCGGAGGCAATGATGGCCGCACTGGCCGTAAAGGCGCTCACGGCCGGCTGCGGACAAGGCGATGGGCAGCCTTTGGACTCCAGCAGGCTGTGCCGGATGCCTTCGAGGTAAAAGAGCATCCGCGCGGCCTGGCCTGGCGTGAAGTCGTGGAAGCAGTTAATATCGCCGTAGTCCAGGAAGTTGCTGGTCATATCCGGCTGATCGGTCGTAAAACCCGATTGCGCATCGGTCGAACAGGTATTCACCAACTGGCCGCAGGGCACGGCGGCGGTACTTTGATCGGGCGGCGTATCGCAGACGCGGTCGCCATCAATCAGGCAGTTGTTGTTGGTACAGCCCCCATCGAAAGTGTGGTCGAGGCCGAAATAATGACCAATTTCATGGGCGGCTACACTCATCTGGCTTTGTACTGCCCCAAAAAACTGCGCTTCTATTACCAGTCCATCGTAGGGGGTGCCGTGGTAGAACGGGGCAAAGGCGTAAGCGACCACCCCACAACCGGCGCCAGTGGAACAAATATCCCGCACCAGCCAGATGTTCAGGTACTGCTTGGTATCCCAGCGGTTAACATTCTTCAAGGCCAGGTCCTGCGTCTCCTGGTTCATGGTGGTCAGGAGGCTTTGATCGCGCGTAATGCCGCTGGTCGCCAGGCCATCCGGCGTGAACTGGGCCAGACAAAACTGAATACCCGCGTCCGTACCGCTGCCCTGATCGAAATAGCCGGTGTTGGCATAGGCGGCATTGAGCCAGGCCATACCCTGCTGCACCTGTTCGTCAGAAATATTCTCCGCTCCACTGTCGTGAATAATGTGCACCACGACCGAAATGGTCAGC
>JBKJKS010000155.1:0-8534 GCA_046597295.1 Saprospiraceae bacterium | reverse complement strand
TCAGGATCGGCTTTCTTGCCGAGAATAAGGCGCCAGCGTTCGAATGGGTCCAAATAGGTTATTGGTTATTGGTTATTGGTTATTGGGGAGTGCTGCTGCGTATTTTTTGTTCAATATTGGTGGTGGAATAGCCGGTTACGAAGGGCAGGCTGCGCACCTGACCGCCCCGGGCCAGTACATCCGCCGAGCCGACAATCTGTTCGGGCTGCCAGTCACCGCCTTTGACCAGCAGATCGGGCTGGATTAGGCGGATCAAATCTAAGGGCGTGTCATCCTCGAATACTACTACGGCATCGACCACGTCGAGCGCCGCCAGCAGGTGGGTCCGGGTGAGTTCGTCGTTGATGGGCCGGCTGGGCCCCTTCAGCCGGCGCACGGACCCGGCGCTGTTGAGTCCCACCACCAGTCGGTCTCCCAGATCGCGGGCCTGGGCCAGGTAGTGCAGGTGGCCGTAGTGCAGCAGGTCGAAGCAACCGTTGGTAAAAACAATTTTTTCGCCCGCCATCCGCCAGGTGGCGAGGGTGGCAGCTAGTTGCTCCGGCGTTTGTATTTTGGATTCGATGTCGGCGAAAGCAGGCATAAAAAGTGTTTTTGAAAAGGGTAACCCAAAACACCAGCTTCGGACTTTACCGCAGGTGGCAGGCGAAACTGGTGTTTCGCCGTACAGGATCTATGCGCCCACGGCCGGGTTAGTTTGGCCGGTTTTTCGGTTCAAAATGGGCAGCAGCACCAAAGCCAGCACCCCGCCGACGATGTTGTAAAAAATCTGAATGGCAAAGAAAGCGATGTTGGCGTAGGAAAAAGCATCACCGCCACTGATGCCGTACAGCGCCAGACCAGCAATAGCCAGCGCATGAAAGGTGCCCATGCCACCGGGTGAGGGTATCACAAAGCCCAGGGTGCTGAACACGAATACCATGAGGGCGGCGCTCGCTCCCAGCTGCGCAGTGGGCGGAAAAGCCTGCAGGTTGAAATAACATTGCAGGTAGAACATCAACCAAATACCGCCGGAATACAGCAGGAACAGGCCGGGTTGCCGCAGGCGGAACACGCTGCGCAGGCCGTCCCAAAAGCCTTTCAACAGATTGGCGACTTTTTGAAAAACGGGCATTGCCCGCAGTTTTTTCCAAAAAATCACTGTGCCGAGGGCGCCGGTCAGCAGCAGCCCCAGGGCAACCAGCACGAAGGTATTGGCGAGCAAGCCGCCGCCCGCCGTGCCGGTTGACTGCCGGCGCCCCAGGAAGTCCAGCAGGGTCTGGCCCTCCAGCAGGAATGCCAAGCCCACCACCAGCCCCAGGCAAACGAAATCCATCAACCGATCGACTACGAGGGTACCCATCACCTTCTCCATCGGAATTTTTTCGTAACGCGCCAGCGAGCCCGCCCGCACGACTTCACCCATCCGCGGGAAGCCGAGGTTGGCAAAGTAGCCCAGCAGAATGGTCAGCAGACTATTGGCAAAACCTGCCTGGTAGCCCAGCGGCGCGATCAGCATTTGCCAGCGCAGTGCCCGCAGCATGTTGCTGATGGTAAAAGCCACCACGACCGCCAGCATCCAGCCCAGGTGCACCGTGGAGAAATCGTACCACAGTTTATCCAGCAGGCTGCACTGGTCGGCCAATACGCCGTCCAGCCGGCATTGTTCCTGAAAGGCTGCATTCTGGCTGCGGAACACCAGGGTCAGAATGGTGACGCCGAGGCCGAGAAAAAGCAGGAGCTGCAAGGCTTTTTTGAGCATGGTCAGGGTAAGCGTTCGAATCAGGTAGGTTAAAAATCGCGCAAAGTTGGCAAAATCCCGGGCAAGCCGGTATGCGCATCGGTGATTTTTACCACTGCATACGCCGGGCTAATTAGCACACAGCTGCTGGTCATAATACAATTTCCAACCTGCTTTCAGTTCGATCTCAACGGTATTGTCCGCCCTGATTTTGACTAATAATATTTGACCGCCGGCGCCGGAAGCAAAGGCCACGGAGTTATTAAAAGCAACCCAGTTGAGTTCCGCTGATCCGGTATGCGGACAGCGAATGACTTGAATGTGGGCCGGATTACGGCAATCCCGCAGCAGGCGCGCCCGAAGGTCCTGGCCGCCGTAGGTCAGTCGAAAGTTTAAATATTTCTTCGCTGTGCTGCCCGCGGTACAACCGCTCCAGGCAATATTTCCGCTCTTGTATTCTTTTGAGCTGGCAAAAGAAACGCAGGTCAGACAGGGATTCATGCTCGACAGGTTGCCCTCCGTAAATGTATAGTGTTGGCCTGCCGCGGTCGGGGTTGTCGGAGTACCGGTGGGTGTTTGCGCCCTGGCTTTGCCGGCGAAAGCCAGGCTTATACAAAGCGGCAGTACGATGATCAGCTTAGTCTGCATGTGGGTCGTCGTTTTAACAGTAAAAAAAGTGTTGCTGACAAAGGTATACCCGGTTTAAAGTGATGTAAACAATATTTTCAGCCAAACCTTACTGGCACTGTCAAAAATGCCCGCTTCAAAAATTCCTCCCCAAAAAGCTGCACTTTCGCCCACCCCCATGCGTTCATCCTCACCCGCCACTCACCTGCTCACGCGTTCACCCTTTTGACCCTGCACACCCTCTTCGATCTGAACGAGCACATCCGTCGGGTGGTGGCCCTCAATTTCCAGCAGCCGCTCTGGATCGCGGCCGAAATCGCGCAGCTGGGGCAGTCGCGGGGCCATTTCTATTTGCAGCTGGTCCAGAAAGGCGATGGCGACCTGCCCGTGGCCCAGGCCGCCGCGGTCCTGTGGGCCCAGGACCACCGGCGATTGTACAAAGCGCTGGGGCTGCAACTGGACACGGTGCTGCAGGAAGGACTGGAAGTAAAAATGTGCGTCCGGGTAGATTTTCACGAAATCTACGGCCTCAAGCTCCATATTACCGACCTCGATCCCGCCCATACGTTGGGCCAGCTGGAGCAACAGCGCCGCCAGACCATCCAGACGCTGCGTCAGTTGGATTTGCTGGAACGCAATGCCGGGCTGCCCCTGCCGGTCGTGCTGCAACGCATTGCCGTCATCAGCTCCGAAGGTGCGGCCGGTTTTCAGGACTTTCGGGCCCAATTGGCCCAGAACGCGTTCGGCTACCGCTTCCATTGCCAATTATTCCAGGCTTCCGTGCAGGGCAAAAGCGCGGAAACCGAACTGCTGGCGTCGCTGGCGCAGGTGGCCCGCCAGGCGGATGATTTTGACGGTGTAGTTATCGTGCGGGGCGGCGGGGCGCGGCTCGACCTGGCCGCTTTCGATGGACTGGCCCTGAGCCAGTGCGTGGCGCAAATGCCGCTGCCGGTGCTGACCGGGATCGGCCACGACGTGGACGAAACCGTGCTCGATCTGGTGGCCCACACCGCCTTGAAAACGCCCACCGCCGTCGCCGATTTCCTGATCCAGCATAACCTGTTTTTTGAAAATGACCTCCAGCGGCAAGCGGAAGAGATCGCACGGTCCGGTCAGCATCGCTTGAGAATCAATACCCTGGAGCTCGAGCGCCTGGAGACCGGCCTGTGGTGGGGCAGCCGCGACCGGTTGCAAAGTGCCGCACGTACCTTCGACCAGTGGGCGGAGCAGCTGCCGGCCCTGGCCGCGCGGCTGATGCGCGGTCAACAGCGTCAGCTCGATCAAATCGAAACCCTGTGCGCAGCCCTGCAACCCGCCAACGTGCTGCGCCGCGGCTATAGCCTGACCTTGAAAAACGGCAGGACGCTGACTAACGCCACCGAGGTCGCCGCCGGTGACGAAATCGAAACCCGGCTGCGGGCGGGCGTAGTACGATCAAAGGTGGTTGTACCGGCGGGTTCAGCCGCCGAATAATCGTACCGGCGGGTTCAGCCGCCGCGTATAAGATGAAACGGCGGCTGAACCCGCCGGTACGGGCTATTCCACCCAATCGGCCACAAACACGTTCGTATCGCGCCCACCGCCGTTGTTGCGGTTGGAGCTCCAGGCGATCATTTTGCCATTGGGCGAGAACATGGGGAAAGCGTTGAAAATGCTTTCGGAGGTGATTTGCTCCAGCCCGGTGCCGTCTTCATTGATCATGTACAACTGGAAGTCATAGCCGCGGGCGGACTGGTGATTGCTCGAAAAAACGATCTTTTTGCCCGAGGGGTGAAAGAACGGCGCCCAGTTGGCCTTGCCCAAACGCGTCACCTGGCGCTGGTTGGAACCATCGACATTACACACAAAAATTTCCATGCTGCTGGGCGCCACCAACTGCTGCCGGAGCAGATCCTTGTACTCTTTCACGTCCGCCTCGGTGGTGGGGCGGCTGGCGCGAAACACGATCTTGCTGCCATCAGGGCTGAAAAAGGCGCCGCCATCGTAGCCGAGCGTGTTGGTGATCTGGCGCTGGTCGGAGCCGTCCAGGTTCATCGTCCATAGTTCGAGGTCGCCGCTGCGGTCGCTGGTGAACAGTATCTTATCGCCTTTCGGGCTGAGCACCGCTTCCGCGTCGTAGCCCGGCGCCGTGGTGAGCTGGCGCTTGATTTTCCCTTTCAGATCCGCCACATAAATATCGTAGCTGCCGTACACCGGCCACAGGTACTTGCCGCCTTTGCGCAGATCGCCGGTGGGCGGACAGGTATCGGCAGCAGCGTGGGTGCTGGCAAAAAGCACGTGCTTACCATCGGGCATGAAGTAGGAGCAGGTCGTCCGGCCTTTGCCCGTGCTGACGCGGCGGGGCTGGTAGGTGCTGTCGTTCGCCGCTTTTTTTACCTGCAGGGCGAAAATCTGGTCGCATTGGAGCTTCCAGCGCGGGTTATTGCTCTGGAACGTGAGCCATTTGCTGTTGGGACTCCAGTAGGCTTCCGCGTTATCACCGCCAAAGGTCAGTTTCCGAATGTTGCGCAGGTGCTTTTCGGGCATGGGCGTGGCGATGCTTGAAGCGGGTTGGGGCGTTTGGGCAAAAAGCGCCGCGGCAAACAGGCAGCAGACAACAAGTAAAATCGGGCGCATACGGAGGAAGATTTTTTTGAACCGCAAGGTTAGAACAACGCCTGGCAAAGGCGGTCAGGTTTGGGTAAAAAATGGGAACGCGGATTACACGGAAATAGGCGTCTCTTAGTAGGTGTGGCATGCATTACGGGGAGAATTTTTTTCTGAAAAAAATTCTCCCCGTAATGCATGCCACACCTAAGCCCGCCCATCTTAACTAAATCGGCCTTTGCTACCCAAACTTTAGCACCCGCTTAACGCATGGGGCTGCAATTCCAGCCAAGCGGGTCCGTTTTGGGCTAAACTTATTCACAACATGACACCAGCTATCTCCCGGCCCCGGTTTTTTCCGCTGGCCGCCCTGCTTTTCCTGATCTGCTTCCTCACGTCTGCCCTACCCGCTGTGGCCCAGTATCGTCGCGCGCCGGCGCGTAAAACGCAAACCAGTCCGGAGCAGTCGTTCACCCTGGGCGTGGCGCCGTTCAGCCTGCTGCTGAACAGCGGCAAAATTAACCTGCGCGGCGAATGGGCCTACGCCGACAACAAATCCGTATCGGTCATCATCGGCGTGCCGCGCCCGACCAAGGTGCCGGACGCCATTGCCGATCGGCTCAACGTATCCGACGACAGCGATGATCTGGTCCGCAATCGCTATACCTCTTACGGCGCCACGGTCGAACACCGGTTTTATCTGGGTCACCGCGCACCGGTCGGCCTGTACCTGGCGCCCTACCTCCGCTACAACCATTTCGCCGTGACCCGTACGACCGAAAACGCCGAACGAACCGGCGAAACCATTCTGAAAGGCGGCATTGGCGGCCTGGGCCTGGGCGGCGCCATCGGCGCGCAGCTGCGGCTGGGCGATCACTTCACCCTCGACGCGACCTTCCTCGGCCTGGATTTCAAAGCGATGCGCGGCACACTCACTTACTCCACGACCGATCCGGAAAACGACATTGCGGCCTTCCGCGACCAGGTGCAGGAAAAAGTAGAAGACCTGCCGATCATCGGGAAGCGGCTGTCGGCACAGATCGAAGGCGATGAGGTGAAAGTGCATACGCCGCGCCTGGTGCTGCCGGGTTATCGGTTCAATTTGACGGTGGGGTATAGGTTTTAAAGAAGTGCTTGCGGTTAGGTAGACGGAGTCAATTTTGTTTCTTTACACCCGAATCAAAATGACGACGAATGACCCCGCCGGAAATCTTCATCTCCTACGCCTGGCGCGACCGCGAGCAGGCGCCTGCACCCGATGACCGCGAAAGCATCGTGGACGAGTTATGCGGGATGCTGACCGACAAAAATTATGCGGTGCGCCGCGACAAGACGCAGCTCAGCTACAAGCAGAGCATCGGCGATTTCATGCGCGACATCGGCGCCGCCAATCAGGTGGTGGCCGTGGTCAGCGATAAGTATTTGCGCTCGAAGTTCTGTATGTACGAAGCCATCGAGCTGCTGAACCACCGCAATCTGGAGGCCCGGCTATTTCCGTTGGTGCTGGAAGACGCGAAAATACACCATAGCAAATCTGCACTGGCCTACGTCGCTTTTTGGGAGCAGGAAGTGGCCGACATGGAAGCCGCGCTGGCCGGGGTAAAGAACGAGACCGCCAAGTTCCGCTATCAGGAAGAGCTGCGCGACTTGAAACAAATCGCCGAAAAAATCCAGGATTTTATGACCTGGGTCGCCGATAAGAACACGCTTTCGGCGCAAACGCACCTCGAAACGCGGTTTCGGCAATTGTTCGGTTTGTTGGTGCCGCCCGACAGTGCGGGGGTGACTGTTAGTCACCCCCGCACTACGCCGGCGCTACCCGAACCCACTTTCCCAAAACTCAACGTGCTCGACTACTCCTTCGTCCAGGCATTGCGCCCGGCGCAGACGAAATCGGTGGTTGCAAAATTCCCATCCTCCATCAACCTCATTGGCGAGCGCGGACAAGGGCGGCACCGCTTCATGGAGGATCTGGAAGCCTGCGGTATCGCCGGCGCGGTAGGTGTATTGCGGATAAAACTCAATGCTTTTCTGGCCGATTACGACGCTTTTTTGCGCGAAATTGCCCGGCAAGGGAAAATTCCCGCTCAACCGGCCGACCTCGTGGATTTGCTCCGCCAATGCGCCATGCAGCAAAATCGTCCGGTCTTGTTTATCCTGGAAAATCCCGACGAACTCTACGCCGACAGGCCCGGTATGGATAAGCGCTTCGACATCGGCTTTTTGCAGAAACTCAATGCGTTGAAAAACGCCGACTTTGTGACCCTGCTGCTGTCGTCTTATACCTCGGTGAAAGAATTGACCTTCCGGGGCCAGTCTTCGCCGCTGTGGCTTGAAGTGGTGGTACTCAACGCGCTTTCCCACGACGAAATCAACCAGGAAATTACCCGCCGCCTGCCCGATCTACCGGACAATCTGCGCGGTTTTATTGCGGAGCAACTCGAATTTGAACCCAATCACACCCACGACCTGCTAAACACCCTGCTGGACACCCTCGACGGACGCAACAACTTCAGCCGCGATTTCATCGGGCAGGAATTGAAAGCACTGCGCATGCGCTTTGGACGGGGATAAATAGCGCCCTGCCGGTCCATCTCCATAAGCCGATAATGAATGGAAATATGAAAAATGAACTAACCCAGCCAGCCCTGTATGCCAAAATCGCGGAACTCCTGCAAACGGCCAGGCAGGCAGTCGTGCGCGCCGTCAATCATACGATGGTTTATACCTATTACGAAATAGGACGGATGATCGTGGAGGATGAACAGGCGGGGAGCGCGCGCGCTGCTTATGGCAAGCAAGTGTTGAAAGAATTGTCCGAAAAATTGACCGAGAATTTCGGAAGAGGCTTTTCGGTTGACAATTTGCAGAATATGCGGCAATGCTATCTCACTTACTCAAATTACGAGACGGATTCTCGTAAATTCATTTTGAGTTGGTCGCATTATCTAAAACTGATGCGCATGGAGAATCCCGAAGAAAGAAGTTTCTACGAAATCGAAGCCGCCGCCAACAACTGGAGTCTGAAAGAATTGCAACGCCAATTCGATGCCGCTTTATACGAGCGCCTGGCTTTGAGCCGCGATAAAGTGGGCATCCGGCAACTCGCCGAAAAAGGGCAGCTTCTCGAAAAACCGAGCCACATGCTCAAAGACCCCTACATCCTGGATTTTCTGGACCTGCCCGATCAACACCGCTACTCGGAAACCGACCTGGAACAGGCCCTGATTGACAAGTTGGCGCATTTTCTACTCGAACTCGGCAAGGGCTTCACCTTTGTTGGCCGACAAGTCCGGTTTACTTTCAACGAGCGGCACTATAAGGTGGATTTGGTATTTTTCAACCGCTTGCTGCGCTGTTTTGTGGTCATCGACCTCAAACTTGGCGACCTCAGCCACCAGGACCTGGGCCAAATCCAGATGTACGTACACTACTACGACCGCTTTGTGCGCCTGCCCGACGAGCATAAAACCATCGGCATCGTACTCTGCAAAGACAAAAACGATACGCTGGTGGAAATCACCCTGCCGGAAGACAACGATAGCATTTTTGCCAGCCGTTATCAGATGGTGCTGCCGGATAAACAATTGTTGATTGGACTTTT
>JBKJKS010000152.1:0-6714 GCA_046597295.1 Saprospiraceae bacterium | reverse complement strand
TGATAGCCGGCATTTGCGACAAATTGTCGAAAGAATACATCCGGGTTTTTGGGTCAGGTTCCCTGAAATGACCCGGTCAGAAATCCGGCTGCTGGCCTTGACCAAATTCAACCTGAGTACAAAGGAGATGTCTGAAATTCTGCATATCGAACAAAACAGCATACGGCGCCTGCGTAACCGCATCAGACAAAAGTTGGATCTTCCAGCTGGCGATAATTTTGAGAAGTTGCTCGCAGATAAGTGATTACAAAAAAAATATAAATTGACTACGCTTTGACTACGCTCGGAAGCCTTGCGGAATTGGTTTACTTAGTGTAATTTTGACCCGTTATTCAAAAAAAGCAGCGGGTAGCGTGATTTGATGGGTGCTGCCAGAATTGATTGAAAAAGATGACCATATCGCCCGGTCCGTTTTGTGACTTAAAAATGGGTGTAAGAATTAATGATAAGGGATAGCCAATTGAAGGTAGCCCGGGTGTGGTAACATACTCCGGGTCTTTTTTTTGCCTGGTCCCCAACCCATTTGAATTTGGTACGCGCAGCATGCACCCGACACCGTTCGCTGCGGCGGGAACAGGCAACCTATTACCCGAAGAAAAGGAAGCCAGATATTTCCACTGGTTGATGGAAGTCTGGATCAGGCTTTTTCCAGGGTAAGACCGAACGTAGAGCCTTGCCCGACGTTGCTGCGTACATTCACCGTTTGCTTATGGCCTTCGATAATGTGCTTGACGATGGCCAGTCCCAGCCCCGTACCGCCCGCATCCCGGGAGCGACTTTTGTCCACCCGGTAGAAACGGTCGAAAACGTGCGAGAGATGCTCCGGCTGGATGCCGATGCCATTGTCGCTGATCTCCAGCAACACGAAGGTTTCCATATCGTAGAAACTCACCTTCGTCGTTCCATCCTGCCGGCCATATTTGATGGAGTTGTGGATCAGGTTGATCAGCACCTGCCGGATACTTTCCTTATCGGCCCGCACCCGGTAATGCTGATTGGCGCCTTCCTTATAGGTCAACCGCACGTTGCGTTCCTTCGCCCGCATTTCCAGATCAATAAAAACCTCGTCGGTGAGATCATGCAGGTCGAAGTCCTGTAGATCGAGCACCATCTGGCCGGCCTCCAGTTTGTTGATCGTCTCCAGGTCTTCGACGATGGCCTGCAGGCGATCCACGTTTTTGGCGGCCCGGGTCAGGTACTGCATGTTGACCTGCGGATCGTGGATCGCACCGTCGAGCAGGGTGTGCACAAAGCCTTGGATGTTGAAAATGGGGGTTTTGAGTTCATGCGATACGTCGCCGATGAAGTGCCGGCGATAAGTGGCCAGCCGCTCCAGCTCTTCCAGTTCCCGGTTATGCTCCTCGGCCCACTGATCCACTTCATGCTCGACATCCTGCAGGATATTCTTGTTCATGTCCAGCTTGCTGGCTTTGAAATTGGCGGGCAGCCGGTGACGGTGGATGACTTTATAGATCAATTTGATCCGCCGGAAAATGTAATACCGGACCAGGTAGTAGTTAGCGGCAAATGCAACGGCAAAGGTCGCTGCGATCAGCAGGATAAAATCACCCCAGTCAATGCGCAGCATACCCCCGAATCTGAGCAAGGCCATGAACAGCGCCAGGGCGACCGCTGAAAAGGAGGCAATGTACAGCGAGAGCTGCTGCGGGGTTTGGTTTTTAAACATCCTCAAAAGTCGAACTTATAACCAATTCCTTTCATCGTCTTGATGTATTCCTCGCCCAATCTTTCGCGCAGTTTACGGATGTGGACATCGATGGTGCGGTTGCCTACAATGACGTCGCTGCCCCAGATGCGGTCAAAAATCTCTTCCCGGGTAAATACCCGGCCCGGCTTGGAGGCCAGCAACCAGAGGATCTCGAATTCTTTTCGCGGCAGTTCGATCGTGGCCTGCCCCTTGAAGACCAGTACTTTTTGCTTGTCAATGACCAAATCATGAAGCGAGATCAAATCCTGCCCGTCGTCGGAGAAACGGCTGGCCCGGCGCAGCAGGGCCGTGATCCGGCTGATGAGTACACGCGGCTTGATGGGCTTGGTGATGTAATCGTCACCGCCGACATCCAGGGCGGTAATCTGGGAATAGTCTTCGTCGCGGGCAGTCAGAAAAGCGATAGGCGTATCCGCAAACTCCTTCCGGCTGCGCAGAATGCGACAGGTTTCCACGCCATCCAGCTCCGGCATCATAATGTCCAGAATGATCAGCTGGGGACGTTCCCGTTCGGCTACCGCGATGGCCTGCTTGCCATCGCTGGCGGTGACTACTTCGTAGCCCTCCTTCCGAAGATTGTACTGGAGGAACTCCAGAATGTCCGGCTCGTCGTCCACGATGAGTATTTTTTTCGCGGGCGGATTGTCCTTCATAAAATTTCGCATCAACGCAAAGGTAGCGTCAGAATAAAACGGTTCGCCTTCGGCCGGGGTTTAAGTATTTGTAAAGTTTGTTTTAATTCATTGGCGCGTTCGGTACGGGCTCACCAGCCGCATACCAACCGGCGCATCGGTTCGAACCAGGTGATACCGAGCAGGGCCTTGATGCGGCTGTAGTCCTGACAGGCGGCTTCGCGTTGGTTCAGGTTGAGCAGCGCGGAGCCACGATAATAAAGCAGTTCGGTATTATTGGGCTGTAGCGCCAGGGCTTCCGACCATTTCTGCACGGCTTCCTGCGCTTTGTTCTCTTCCAGCAGGGCAGCACCAGCATCGGCCAGTACCATCGTCCGTTCGAAGGCAGCATTGGCGCTGGCGCAGCGCGCCTTTTGCGACTGGAACACCACGCGCAAGGGCAGGGTAGAGGTGACCGGCCGGCCTGCATAGGTAGCCGGCCGCCAGTATTCCTCGGTGCGCAGCGCCAAGCGTAGCGCCTTGAACTGAAATTCCAAGCCTAAGTTATTGAAATCCAGCTGATTGTCTACCTGTACGGAACCGTCCTGCCGGATCAACAAAGCCATTTCGATGATCCCCGTTTTGCAGCTGTCGGCGTATTCGACAGGGTACTCCAGCGTATTCACCACGAATCTGGTCAGCGAATCCATGCCGCCGGCAAAGACGGGCGCGGTTTCAATAACGGTGTAGATGGTGTCGCCCTGCGCCGACAAATAATACGGTAAGCTCTCCTGCAGGCGGAAACGAATGGGCAGGGTCTGCCGGCTGCGCGCCGCTTTACCCTGGACCAGCCCCGGCTGCCAGCGCATACCGGCTGCCTCCAGCGCTTTCAATACCCGCAGGCTTTCGTCTCCACAGCCGTTACCAATGTCTTTCAACAACTTATACTGCTGCATATGGCCATCCGGCTCCACCACGAACGATACCACGACCGTGCCTTCCGTATTGTTTTGCCGGGCCGCTTCAGGATAACGGATATTGCGGGCCAGCAGGCTAAGGAGCTGCGTTTCGGCGCAACGGCGAATGCTGTCCTGCGTCCAGCCGGGGTGCAGGCCAGGCTGGCAACTTTTCATCAATGGGTAGGGCTGGACCTCCGCCACCTCGTAGATCGTCGTATCCGCCGGCGCGGTTTGGGAGCGGGCATTCAGTTGGAAACAAACCAGGAACAGGGCCAAAAGGGCATGGTGCATACGCAGGAAAGGGTAAAAGGTAAACGCAAAGTGGAAAGGCGCAAAAGTAATCGAAAAAGTACGCCTGCCGGCTGCCTGCCGCCGTCACTGGACGGTAAAGAAAAGCCCCGCCGGACGGGCAGGGCTTTTTGTTCTGGAAAGCGGTGTACGCTGTTTGGATTAGCGCGGGCTGGCAACGCGCACCGTACCGTTCTGAATTTTGATGGTAACTGCTGTCTGCATAAGGCGGGAAGTAAGGTTAAATGATCAAGCGGCGAAACTACCACCAGGCCAGTAAAATTCGCTTTTTTTGTGGAAAAAATTAAGCAGAATAAGTAAGCAGGGTGTTTTCAGGAGTAGCCGGACAGTTTTACCGGTTGCACATCGGACAACTGCCACCCTGCGGGTTTTCACTTTTTGCCGTACCTTGGCTGCCCAGCCCGCCCTGACCACATGCGCCAAACGACGTAAGTTATTTATCTTCACGCCTCTAAGTACGCGCAATCATCATGCAAAACCTCCTCATCATCGGTGCGGGCCGTTCGGCCACTGCCCTGATCACCTACATCCTCGAGCAGGGCCGCCAGCATAACTTTTTTGTCACGGTCGCTGATGCCGATATGCAACTGGCCCAGCAGAAGATCAATGGCCACCCGCATGGCCGGGCGATCTGGCTGGATGCTTCCAAAACCAACGATCGCCGCGACGTGATCAACCGCCATGACGTGGTGGTGTCGCTGCTGCCGCCGCAAATGCACGTCGAGGTAGCCCAGGACTGTATTGTGCTGGGTAAACACATGGTGACGGCGAGTTATGTTTCGAAACAGGTCTTCCGCCTCGGCGACGAAGTGCGGCAACGGGCGCTGGTCTTCATGAACGAGCTGGGCCTCGATCCGGGCATCGATCACATGAGCGCCATGCAGCGCATCCATCAAATCCAGGCCAAAGGCGGCAAAATCACCGCTTTCTACTCCTATACCGGTGGTCTGGTCGCCCCGGAAAGTGACAATAATCCCTGGCACTATAAATTCAGCTGGAATCCGCGCAACGTGGTGGTCGCCGGGCAGGGCACCGCCCAATTCCTGGAAGAGGGCAAACTCAAGTATATTCCCTACCGCCGCCTCTTCCGGCAGTACCGCCTGGTGGACATTCCCCAGCTGGGCCAATGGGAAGTGTACGCCAACCGCGACTCGATGCTTTATCGGGATGCCTACGGATTACAGGATATCAAAACCCTGTTTCGCGGTACCATCCGCCACCGCGGATTTTGCGACGCCTGGAATGCACTGGTCCGCATTGGCCTCACCGATGCCACGTTCCCCATCGTGGATTCCGACCAACTCACTTACCACGACCTGATGGAGGCTTTCCTGGGTATTTTCCAGCATACCGGCTCGGTGAAAGACCGCGTAGCCAAGATGCTGGAAACGGAACCCGACAGCGAAATCATGCACAAACTGGAATGGCTGGGCCTGTTCAGCAAAAGACGCATCAAGGTGAACAACGCCACGCCCGCCCTGATTCTGGAAAACCTGCTGCTGGAGAAATGGGCCCTGCAGCCCGAAGAAAAGGACATGGTCATTATGCAGCATGTCTTTGAGTACGAGCTGCAGCGCAAGAAACGCAAACTCACCTCCACCCTGATCATGAAAGGCGAAAACGGCTCCAGCACGGCCATGTCGAAGCTGGTTGGCCTCCCGCTGGGTATTTTTGTCAAACTGCTGCTGCTCGGCAAGATCTCTACCACGGGCGTCAACATCCCGACCATGCCCGAAGTATACGAACCGGTCATGGCGGAACTGGAAACCTACGGGGTAAAATTCCTGGAGGAAGAACAGTAGCGGCTCACAAACTCTCCAGCAAACTTTGCAGGACGACGTTGAGGTTTTCGATGGCCAGCGGCAGCTCCCAGGCGGCGCGGTTGCGCGGCTCCACATAGTTGGAAATACTGCGAATTTGCAGAAAAGGCACCTCTGCCAGCAGGCAGGCGTAGAAGAATGCGGCGCCCTCCATCGTCTCCACCTGGGCATCCGGGTATTTATGGCGCAAAGCGGCGATCGAAGCGGCCGCACCATGTACCTTGTTCACTGTCAACCCGTGGGCAGCGGGTAGAAACCGGTTCTCCGCCGCCTGGGCATTGACCAGGCGCCCATTTACGAAAGGCGGCGTATTGATCTGGAGCAGGTCCAGCTCGAACAGGTCGGTCATCCGCCCATCCCTTTCTTCCACCCCCAAATCACCGAAGCGCTCGGTTACGATGTGCAGTACGTCGCCCGGTGGCAGCTGCGGATCCAGGGCCCCGCCCACCCCCGCCTGCAGGGCCAGCGCCGGCTTGTTCCGGGCGAAGACCTGCCCCAGCTGCCAGGTAGTCGCCACCATGCCCACGCCACTGAGGAGGGGACGCACCACCAGGCTGCCGCGCCGGTAAGCGCCCTGGTCGGCCGGTTCAAACGTTTGCTGTAAATAATGGAGGGTGGGGGCGATCTCGAAGGGCGTGGCAGCGATCAACAGGAGGTCCATATTTTTGGCCGAAAGTAAAAACAATTCGGCTGTACTTCCGAGCCGGTGAACAGTCCGTACCTTTAACCGATTGACCACACCTACGGCGATTATGCATTGGGCGAATATGCGCCGGATATTTCCCCCCGCCCGATCCTGATCGCCGGAAAACCCGGACCGGCATGACCATTTTACAGACGCTACTGGCCTGGGATACCGAACTCTTTCGTTTGATTAACAGCGGTCTGGCCAATCCCCTCTTCGATGCCCTGCTGCCCTTATGCCGTGAAAAGTGGTTCTGGGCGCCGCTTTACCTGTTCATTGCCGCTTTTACGCTGCTCAATTTCCGACAGCGCGGCTGGATCATCTTACTGGGCCTGGTGATGGTGGTGATGCTGTCCGATGGGACGAGCAGCGAACTGGTCAAAAAGAACGTCCGGCGTTTACGGCCCTGCAATGATCCGGCGCTGGCGGCGACCGTGCAGCTACGCACCCATTGCGGCAGCGGGTACAGTTTTACCTCTTCCCATGCGGCGAATCATTTTGCCGTGGCCATTTTCCTGATCGGCGTATTCGGTAAATGGCAGCGTTGGCTACGGCCGCTGGCCCTCCTCTGGGCGGGCCTGATCGCTTTTTCGCAGGTCTA
>JBKJKS010000117.1:0-5026 GCA_046597295.1 Saprospiraceae bacterium | reverse complement strand
GCTTGGGAGATGCAGACCACCGTGGAAGCACCCGCAGCCGGCAGGCTAAAAGTCGGCGGAGTGATCGTATAAGTATACACCCAATCCGCCGTGCTGCCCGTACAGTCCGTGTAGGTCCAGGTGTACGTCTTGGTCCCCGAACAAGTTGGATCAGGACTAATCGCTGGGCCACTGATAGTTAATAAGTTACCGCAGGAATTAGTCACTGCTGGTGGTGTAGGAACTACTTGCGCTTGGGAGATGCAGACCACCGTGGAAGCACCCGCAGCCGGCAGGCTAAAGGTTGGCGGCGTAATGGTGTAGGTGTACACCCAATTGACCGTGCTGCCCGTACAGTCCGTGTAGGTCCAGGTGTAGGTTTTCGTGCCTGAACAAATTGGATCGGAACTAATGGCTGGGCCACTAATTATCAATGCATTGCCGCAGGAATTGTTTGCTGCTGGCGGCACCGGAACGACTTGCGCTTCCGTAATACATGCGACCGTGGAGCCGCCCGCAGCCGGAAGGTTAAAGGTTGGCGGCGTGACCGTGTACGTATACACCCAATCCGCCGTGCTACCCGTACAATCCTTGTACGTCCAGATGTAAGTCTTGCTCCCAGAACAACTTGGATCGGCACTCACCACCGGGCCAGTCACCACAAGCGCATTGCCACAAGAATTGCTCGCCACAGGCGGTGTGGGCACTACTTGCGCCTCTACCACACAGGCCACTATGGAAGCGCCGGAAGCGGGCAGGCTAAGCGTCGGTGGTGTGATGGTATACGTGTACACCCAATCGACCGAACTGCCGGTGCAATCCGTGTAGGTCCAGGTGTAAGTTTTGGTCCCTGAACACATAGGGTCAGGGCTTATAGCTGGACCACTAATTATTAATAGGTCGCCGCAGGAATTGCTTGCCACCGGTGGCGTTGGAACTACGTGTGCATCGGCAACGCAGGCAACCATAGAACTGCCTGGAATGGGCAGGCTAAAGGTCGGCGGCGTGATCATATACGTATATACCCAATCCGCCGTGTTGCCCGTACAATCCGTATACGTCCAAGTGTAAGTTTTAGTCCCTGAGCAAGTTGGGTCAGCAGTGGCAATTGGACCGGTTATGCTAAGCGCAGTACCACAGGCATTAACCACCGCCGGTGGCGTGGGAACAATCTGCGCATTGGCAATGCAGCTCACGGTGGAGCCACCAGGAGCCGGTATACTGAACACCGCCGCTACAATCGTGTAGGTATATACCCAGTTGGCCGTGCTGCCCGTACAGTCCGTGTAGGTCCAAGTGTAGGTCTTGGTTCCTAAACAGGACGGGTCAGGACTTATCGCCGGGCCGCTAATCGCCAATGCATTGCCGCAGGAATTAGTCACCGAAGGGGGCGTTGGTTGGACTTGTGCATCCGCAAGGCAATCCACCGTCGATCCAGCGTTCAATGGCAGGCTAAAGGTGGGCGGGGTAACCGTGTAGGTGTAGACCCAAACTGCGCTATTTCCCGAACAATCGGCATAGGTGAAAGTATAGGTCTTTGTGTCGGAACATGCCGGATCGGTCCCCGCCACTACACTAGGCGTCAGGGCATTCCCGCACGCATCTTTCACCACCGGGGGGGTCGGTACGACCTGCGCAGCAGATACACAGGCTACCGTAGAACCTCCCGGCACCGGCACAACCGGATTAACGGTATTCGAAACGGTGATTACTTGTGTGTATGCGCTGCTGCTATTGTTGCACAGATCCGTAGCAATCCAGGTATTCGTATAATTTCCACTACCGGCACAGGCCCCGCCTACAAAAGGGCCGGAGGTTTTTGTGTAGGTAACGCTGCCGCAATTATCGGACGCCACCGGAGCCAGGGCCTGTGCAGCCGCCAGTCCGGCAACATCCGTACACGCTAAGGTCGTATTCAACGCTCCGACGGCCGTGCTCCAAACCGGAACGGCCAAATCTGTTACGTTGAAGGTCTGCGTACAGGAACTGGTGCAGCTGCCGGCAGTAGCGGTCAAGGTCAGGGTGTAGGTGCCGCAGCTGGGGCCGGCCATCACGGAAACCGTTTGCCCGTTTACAGCGCCGGTAATGCTGCCGTTGCCGCTGATAGTCCAGCTATAGGGCGCAAACCCCGGACCTGCCGTATAGGTATTGACTGACCCCGGACAGATGTTGTTACTCCCCGTAATAGCACAGGTCGGCACACCGGCTACCGTAATGACTACGGTGGAGATGACGGCCGGACATGGACCGGCCGGGTCATTGGTGGTCAAGGTCAGGGTCACCATACCGCTGGCTATGCTTGGTGTATAGACTGCATTCAAGCTGTTTTCATTGGAGAAAGTGCCACTGGGAGCACTCCAGGTACCACTGGTCGCCGTTCCTCCGACTGCACCCGCCAGCACTACGCTTCCGCCGGCGCAAACCGTCTGCGGCGGACCGGCATTGGCGGTAGCCACTGAATTTACGGTGACCGTCACAACATTTGAAATAACGGTGCAGCTCCATTGGCTGCTTGGCGGACCGTTAGTTTTGGCGCCCGTCGCCAGCCGGCGGTATTGGGTCGTGGTGGTCAACCCGGCGGGCACGTTGTACAAGGCGGCAGTAGCGCCGCTGATGTTGATCCAGGTAATCCCGCCATCCGTACTGTACTGCCATTGGTAAGTAATGCTGTTATTGACATTATTGTCTGTGCTCGAGGCATTTACACCGGTAAATGCCGCCGGATCGCCACCACTGCAAATAGTTTGGTCGGCGGCGATGGAACCCGGATCCATGGGCCTCACCGTGGCAACCACCTTTGTCCTTGGTCCCTCACAACCGCTGACGGAACAGGAAACGTAGAAGTTCGTCGTAGCATTCAGAGCAGGCGTTACCCAGGGACTACCGGTCCCGACCGCCGTGCCGCCGCTCGCAGCCGCATACCAGGTGAGGGTACCGCCCGTGCAGCCCGAAGCGTCGAGCGTGACCGTACTGGGGCCGCAGCTGGTACCGTCGATAGCGCCCGGAGCGGCCGGCGACGGATGGACGGTGATGGTAAAGGTGTGGGGCGACCCGGGGCAGCTGGCCGGCGGATTACCCCCCGTGAAGACTGGCGTCACCGTAATCGTGGCGGTCACCGCAGTAGCGCCGGCATTCACTGCGGTAAAGACGCCAATATTCCCTGTTCCGGACGCGGCCAGACCAATACTCGTGGTGGTGTTCGTCCAGTTATAGCTGGTGGCGGTACCACTGAAAACAACCGCCGCCGTACTGGCCCCGTTACATACGGTCAGATTAGCAGGTTGATTCATCGTGGGAGTAGGGTTAAGGAATAACCCCGCCGAAGTCGTGTAGGTTTCGTTGCAGGCCCCGTTCGAAAACCTGACCCGGAATAAATAGCCGGCTTGGCCCGTCGTCGGCGTAAAGGTATAGCTGGTGTTGATCTGCCCCGTATTGGTGGTAGTGGTAGTGCCGGGTATGTCGATCCAGGTGATGCCGCCGTCGGGGCTATACTGCCAGGTGGCGCCCAGCATGCCCTGACCGCCGTTGCCTTCCGCCGTAAAAGTCACGGTGCCGGTAGCCGCACATCCGGTCTGGTTGGTCGGGTTACCTCCGTTGGGAATATTCAAGGGTGAACTCACCGCTAACAGTGCCGCATTGGTCGTAGCGGTGCCACAGATATTGGTGTAAACGGCTCTGTACAGGTGCCCATCGTCGCTGGAGGCGGCCGCAAAGCTGTAGGTCGAGCTGGTTGCCCCGGGGATATTGGACCAGGTGGAGCCATTGTTCGTGCTCACCTGCCATTGCACCGTCGGGGCGGGCGAACCGCTGGCAGCCGCCACGAAACTGATTACATCGTCCTTGCACCCGTCTACGTTCAAGGGCTGGAGGGTGATGGCGGGCGGCGTATTCACCGTAATAATAAAGGTGCAACTGCTCGCACACCCGTTTCCATCCGTATAGGCATAGGTAATCGTGTGCATACCCGCACCCGCCGACGATGGGCTGAAGCTACCGGCACTGACGCCCGGACCGCTGTAAGTTCCGCCCGCCGGCGTCGCGCCATTGAGCGCAAAAGACGCCACACCGATGCAGACCGCCGAATTAGCCGGGCAGGTCACGACCGGTAAGGCGTGGACCGTCACACTGGTAGTGCCCGCAGCGGCACAGCCATTTACATCGCTCACCTTTACGCTGTAGACGCCCGTAGCTGCCACCGTTACGTTGTTGATCGACGGGTTTTGCAGACCGGAAGTAAAACTGTTCGGGCCGGTCCAATTATACGAAAGGCTGCCCGTTCCGCCCGACGCTGCCACCGTTAGATTCAACATTGCACCGGCACAGAGCGGACTGTTGGAACCGATGCTGGAAATAATAATGGCCGGCGGTTGCGTAATAGTGACGGAGAGCGTAGCCGTACACGTATTGGCATCGGTGACCGTCACGGTATAGGTGCCCGCCGCCAGTCCCGTCACATCCTGCTGCGTGGACGCATTGCTCCATAAATAGGAATAAGGAGACTGTCCCCCGGACACGCTCAGATCAATAGCGCCCGTCGAGGCGCCAAAGCACAATACATTGACCTGCGCAGCGCTCAAAACAGGGGGCGCTTGAACCACAAAAGTAGCCACTGCACTGGCGTTATCGCAGGCCGCACCATTGGCGGTGACGTTGATTTTATAATAAAAAGTACCGGTGACATTCGTCGACAGCGAATAGTTGGCAGTCGTGGCACCGGCAATATTCGACCAGGGACCCGTGGTGGAAGTGCCCGACTGCCATTGGTAACCAATGGTGCCCGTCCCGCCGCTGAGATTGGCCATGAAACCAGCGCTGGCATGCTGACACACCGACAAAGATCCGGCTATGGTGACCACCGGGTCCGCCACCACGGTGATCGTTTTGGGAGCGGTGGAGGCGGTCTGGCCGCAGGCATCCGTAACGACAACGTTATACGAATAGACACCTATGGCCAGTAAATTCGGAGGGTCATACGAATTACCGGTCGCGCCGGCAATTGCCGATCCATTCAGTTTCCACTGATAGGTATAGGGAGGCGTCCCTCCCT
>JBKJKS010000083.1:0-2873 GCA_046597295.1 Saprospiraceae bacterium | reverse complement strand
TCCGCGACGGTCGGCCGCTCGAAGAGAATTGGATCAACCGCCACAACAGCGAGGATTTTACCAGCCTGGTGGACTACGTGCCGGACTACCAGTCCGGCGCCCGCCGCTTCGACGTCGGCGAGCGCAGCAATTTCATTCTCGTGCCGATGGCCATCGCCGCCCTGGAACAACTACTGGCCTGGGGGCCGGAGCATATTCAGGCTTACTGCCGGGTATTGACGGCCGATGCTGCTGCCCGCTGGCAGCAGCAGGGCATCTGGTCGGAGGATCCTGCCCACCGGGCGGCACATTTGTTCGGCCTGCAATTGCCGGCGCACATCGGGGCGGGTATTTTGCAGCAAAGACTGCAGGCGCAAAACATTGCGGTATCGGTGCGCGGCGATTTCGTGCGCATTTCGCCGAACGTTTATAATGACCCGGCCGATGTGGCGGCGCTCACGGCGGTACTCACCAGGATGTAGTTTGTTATTGCCTCTCCGGTAGAGCGGTCAGACGACCTGGAGTCTATCGAACAATTGCCGAAAGGCTGGGAAAAACCCGGCCGGACGCTGATTCTTTTACTATTTTCGCCCCTGCCGCTGTATCGGCCCTTTTTTCCGTTCACCACCCTCACCTTAACTCATTTCTCCGCATATGGCTCGTTTTCGCCCCGGCGTCCTGCATGGACAAGAAGTCACCGACTTATTCAACTATGCCAACGAACAAAACTTCGCCCTGCCGGCGGTCAACGTCACCGGCACCAATACGGTGAACGCGGTGCTGGAAACCGCCGCGGCGGTGAACAGCCCGGTCGTCATTCAGTATTCCAACGGCGGCGCGGCGTTCTTTGCCGGCAAAGCCCTTTCCAACGACGGTCAGAAAGCGGCTATTCTCGGCGGCGTATCCGGCGCCCAGCACGTGCACGCCATGGCCGAGGCCTACGGGGTGCCGGTCATTCTGCACACCGACCACTGTGCGCTGGGCATCATTTCCTGGATGGATGGCCTGCTCGACGCGGGCGAGAAATTTTACGAGAAAAATGGTTATCCGCTGTACAGCAGCCACATGCTGGACTTGTCAGAGGAACCGCTCCATGAAAATGTCGACATCTCGAAGCGCTACTTCGAACGCATGAATAAAATGGGCATTACCCTCGAAATCGAACTGGGGGTCACCGGCGGGGAAGAGGATGGCGTGGACAATACGGATGTGGACTCTTCCCGCCTGTACACCCAGCCCGAAGAGGTGGCTTACGTCTACGAAGAACTTCGCAAGATCAGCCCCAACTTCACCATCGCGGCGGCGTTCGGCAATGTGCACGGCGTGTACAAGCCCGGCAACGTGAAACTGCAGCCCATCATCCTGAAAAATTCGCAGGAATTTCTGCGGGAAAAACTGGGCCTGAGCGGCAAGACGCCGATCAACTTCGTGTTCCACGGCGGCTCCGGCTCAGCGCAGAGCGAGATCCGCGAGGCCATTGAGTACGGCGCGGTGAAAATGAACATCGATACCGACATGCAGTGGGCCATGTGGGAAGGCATTCGCAACTACTACGAAGGCAAAAAAGGCTATTTGCAGGCCCAGATCGGCAACCCGGACGGGGAGGACAAGCCCAACAAGAAATACTACGACCCGCGGGTCTGGCTGCGGGAAGGGGAGAAGACTTTCGTCACCCGTCTGAAGCAGGCTTTCGAGGATTTGAATTGTATGGGGAAAAACGCGTAATGACCAAAAGGTATCCACGTACTATTTCCACAGGATTCAATAACACCGTCATTGCCCTGTCGGAAACCGAAGCCGGCAAGATATTCACCGGCGACACCCGCTCCGACATTGGTTCGGAGGCGGATAAGATGAAGTTTGCCAATCAGGTAAATGGTTTGGTGGTCCAGTTTATCCGCCTCGATGTATTTGGAGAAGAAGCGGAGATGCTGGTCATGGAACGGCTGTTTCCCTGGGATTTCCGGGCTTTTGAATTTGAAAAAAGAGAGTTGCTGTTGGATGTTTTCGAAGACGAATTGCACCAGTTACATCGTGCCGGTTTTGTGCACCGGGATCTCCGGCGTCCATCCGATATGCCCGGGCTGACTTTTGATAATATTTTTCTCACCCCGCAGGGCCTCCGGCTGATCGATGTGGGCATTTCAGCGCTACAGACCCAGGTAGGTGAGCGGCTTTTCGGTCGCTTTGTCAGCCAGGAAGTGGCGGAAATGGAGTTGTTCCGGGAGTTTTTCCTGTCGCGGTAAGAGTTTGTCAGGGGAATGGCCTTGGAGGGGTTGGCCAAATTTTGAAGGAAAATTTGGCCAACCCCTCCAAGGCCATTTACAGAAAAAATCCGTGGATGTCCGAAGGCTGCGCTTTTGATCGTTTCTCCTGATCACAAACACCAGGCGGGGCGAAAACTTACCTTTTTGTGGGAGTAGCAATGGCGCCTTTTTTGATATCTTACAGATGTCTGTTTAGAAAAAAATAACCCATGCGCCAAATTTTCTCGCTTCTCTTTCTGTTCGCTACGTCGCTCGCTTTTGGCCAAAAAGTACATGAATTAAAAACCGACCTAGTGGCGCCATTCGTCCGATACATACATCTCGGATATGAGTTTGTTCCGCAAGGGCGTTGGGGAATAGAAGCAAATTTGTGGTACAGTTGGGCAGTAGAGGGTTACCATTATATACCACCAACGATTTTGTTTTATGAGGCCGAAGGCACTTATATCCCTACCCAACAGCAAATACTAACTTCGACTATTGCCGCGAAATACTATTTTTCCAAAAAACGTACTGGAAGCGGTCTGTACCTTGGGTTGTATGCCCGGGAGGACGTGTTGGTCTCCCGTCGGGAGGAGCGCTATAATGACCTTTATTTGAATAACTACGGTTACCCCATGCAGAACC
>JBKJKS010000604.1:0-7723 GCA_046597295.1 Saprospiraceae bacterium | reverse complement strand
GCCATCAATGAATTAGGAGAATACTATTCGCACGATAGGACCATCGCGGAATTAAACTTCGGTTTCTGGCGCTATGCATTTGCCCTGAAAGAATTTGCGGCTGCCGGCTCCACCCTTTTGCAGATCTTTCCCAACCGTCCCCGCGGCATCAGTCAGGTGGATGTGTTTGCGCGCATGGGCGAAATCAACGATGTCAGAAATCGTATAGCACACCATGATCCCATCTGTTTCGAAGGCGCCGTTATGTCTATCCTAAAGGTGGAAATGGCGTATCACCGCGCGACCGATTTTTTAGATTGGCTGGGTTTGAACCGGACCATTATTCTACAGGATATCGATTTTGTACTGGCGGAGATTGATTACATCAAAAGAATATGAATCTTCACCAATGAAAAACGGCGCGCCCCGGACCCCCGTCCGCAGCGCGCCGCTCCTAATTATACGGCGAAATACCAGTTTCGCTACCTCGATGGCGAAACTGGTGTTTCGCCGTACAACCTACACCCGCTTACTCCACCACCGGCTCACTTCCCAGCCTTTCAAATACATCACTGGCAGGATGATGAGGGTGATAAAGGTCGCGAAGCCAAGGCCATAGATGATCGTCCACGACAGCGGACCCCAGAAAGCCACCGAATCGCCGCCGAAGAAGATCTTCGGGTCGCCGTGGGAGAAAAGGGTCTCGAAGTCGATGTTGAAGCCGACGGCCAAGGGCATCAGGCCCAGGATGGTGGCCGTCGCGGTGAGCAGCACCGGCGTCATCCGGATCCGGCCCGCTTCGATAATAGCTTCGCGTACTTCCATGCCCCGTTGTCGGAGGCTATCGGTGAATTCGACGAGCAGAATACCGTTCCGCACCACGATGCCGGCCAGCGCGACCACGCCTACGCCCATCATGATCACCGAGAAATCCATGTTGGTGAAGTACATACCCAGCAGCACGCCGATGATGGAGAACACCACTTCGGTCATGATGATCATGGTTTTGCCGAAGGAGTTGAACTGCGCGACGAGAATGAGGATGATCATAAACAGCGACAACAGCAGTGAATTGCCCAGGAAAGTCACGGCGTCCAGAAACTCGGCATCTTCGCCGGCGAAGCCCACGGTGATGCCGTCCTGTTGTGGATACTGGGCCAGCGCGTTCTTGATCTTGTTGACGACCTCCGTCTGTTTTGGCTGGTACTCAGCAATGATATTCGACGAAATCGTGACCATGCGCTCCTGGTCCTGGCGGCGAATACCGCCGTAGGTGGTGGTGTATTTCACCTCGGAGAGGGCGGCCATCGGTACGGAGCGCAGTACGCCGCCCATATTCATGTCGCGGAAGGTGATATTCAGGTTTTCCACGGCATCGATGTTCTCGCGCTGCTCGGGTTTCAGGCGGATCTGGATCGGAATCTCATCTTCCCCGTCCTTAAATTTACTGGCTTCCTTACCCAGGATAGCGGTCCGGAATTCGCCGCCGATCTGCGCCGTCGAAATACCCTCCCGGTTGGCGCGTTCGCGATCGATCAGGATGCTGATCTCCGGCTTGGATACGATCAGGTCGCTGCGCAATTCCTCCACCCCCGGAATGGCCAGCGAGTCCAGATAACGTTTTACGCCGATGGATACCCTGGTCAACTGCTCGAAATCGTCGCCGCGAATTTCCACGGAAATGGGTTTCGGCGATGGCGGACCGCCCACTTCCTGGTCCACAATGATCTCGGCGCCGGCAATCATGCCCTGCGTGGCCTGGCGGATTTTGTCCATGTAGGCTTTGGTATCCACGCCGTTGCGCTGGCTGTATTCCACAAAGGCGACGCCGATCTTGGCCTTATGCGACGTGGCCGAGCGGTCAAACTGGTCTTCCGAGGCGCCGAGGGCAATATTCGTGATGACCGACTCTACAATGGGATTGCCGACGCCGACGGTTTCGACGACCTTGTTTTCCAAAATCCGCGCCAGTGAATCGGTGGTCTCCACGTCCGTACCGATCGGCATGGTCATGTAGACATAAATGAAGTTGGGATCGGCCTTCGGGAACAGGACGATATTGGCCTGGCGGGAAAAGGTGAGCAGCAGCGAGCCGACCAGCAGCAGGAACATCCCGATCAACATGGCCCAGGGGTGCTTCAACACCCCCGTCAGGAAACGGGCGTACCAGTTCTGAAAGGCCGGCCAGGCTTTTTGCTGGAACCAGCGCACCGCTTTGTCCAGCACGAAGCGATACAGCACAATGAACAGGGCAACGGTGACCATGAAATTGCCCATACCGAAACTACCGTTCGCATAAAAATATATGGTGGCCAGGGCAAACAAGGCGTAGGCGCCGTAGGTACGGTTGCGTTTCTTTTTCGGATCGGCTGTAGCGGCCTGCGCGGCATCGTCGCCTTCCTTCTGCATAAACCACACGGCAAAGACGGGATTGATCAGGTAGGCCACCAGCAGCGAGGCGGTCAGGGTAATGATGATGGTGACCGGCAAGTAGTGCATGAACTTGCCGAAGATACCCCCCCAGAACACCAGCGGTACAAAGGGCGCCAGCGTGGTGGCCGTACCCGACAGCACGGGCAGGAATACCTCGCCCGCCGCTTTTTTGGCCGCCTGCTCGATGGGTAAATGCTCGTCGTGGTAAATGCGATGGGTATTTTCAATGACCACGATGGCGTCGTCCACCACAATGCCCAGGCCGAGCAGGAAGGCGAAGAGCACGATAAAATTGAGGGTGAAGCCGATGGTCGGCAGGATCATAAAGGCGATGCACATCGAGAGCGGCACGGCGGCGGCCACGAACAAGGCATTGGTACCCCCCATGAAGAACATCAGAATGAAAGCCACCAGGATGAAGCCGATAATGATGGTGTTGATCAGGTCGTGCAGGGTGACCCGGGTGGCACGGCTCTGGTCGCCGGTAATGGTTACATCGAGATTGGCTGGAAATTCCGATGCCTTCATCTCCGTAGCGATCTCTTTAATCTGGTCGGAAGCACTGATCAGGTTTTCGCCCGTGCGCTTGATGACGTTGAGCGTGATGACGTTTTTGCCGTTCAGGCGACTATAGCTTTCCTGCTCCTTATGACCCATCCGCACATCGGCCACATCCTTCAAATACAGCATGGCCCCGGACTGGGAGGCAATGATGATGTTCCGGATCTGCTCCACATCCTTGAAATCGCCCCGGATGGACACCGAGCGGGTCATGCCGCCGATGTCCACGTTACCGGCCGATACGGTCATGTTCTCGCCGGAAATGGCGTTCTCAATGTCCCGGAAAGTCAGGCTGGCGGCGGCCATTTTGTACTTGTCCACGTCCACCTGTACTTCTTTCTCCAGGGCGCCCACCAGGTCCACGCGGGTAATTTCGCGCATTTCCTCGATGCGGTCTTTTAGCTTGTCGGCATAGTCTTTCAACTTGTCCAGGCTGAAATCGCCGGCAATATTGACGTTCATGATCGGGATCTCGGAAATGTCGAACTCCGTCACGGTGGGATCGGTGAGCAGGTCATTGGGCAGGTCGCGCTGGGCTTTGTCCACCGCGTCTTTCACCTTCTGTTTGGACTGCGGCACATCGAGGCTGGTATTGAACTCGACGATGATGCTCGAAAAATCCTGGATAGAGGAGGACGTCACTTTTTTTACCCCGTTGATGCCTTTCAACTGCTTTTCAATAGGTTTGGTGACCAGCTGCTCCATGTCGGTCGGCGAGGCGCCGGGATAAACGGTGGAAACAATGATCGTCGGCACCACCACGTCGGGGAATTGCTCCTTGGGCAGTGCGTTATAAGACATAATGCCCGCGAGGGTGATGATCACCGTGATGATGAAAATGGCCGAACGGTTGTCAATGGCCCAACTGGTGGGTTTAAACTCTTTCATGATGACGGAGTGAAGAGGTGATTGCGTGGATGGGTGGCCTTGGGGTGGCTTGGCGGTTTGGGGTATTAAGGTTATTTTTGTAAAAAATTATCAATTATGGTTATCACATATGAGGTTTTGAACGAGGATATGCTGCTGATTTTAGAACAGTTAGAGCGGCTTCATTTGCTACGGCGTATTCCAGAGAATGGATCGAAAAGCGAGGCTGTAGACAATGCGACCTTATCTACTGTTATTCCGGACCAATTAGTTGTCTGGGCAAATGAACCCCACCTGACTCCATCTCAAAAATCTGCCCGCATCCAGCTTATTCCGCAATTGTTGGAACATTACCAAGCGTCCCATTCCAATCTGGATAACGTTGCCGGCAATATTCCGTCCGACGCCTGGCGCCAGCGCAGGTCCGAATTGGCCCAAATCACGCAAGAGCAACGCACCGATAAACCTAAGCTCAAGCGAAAATGGGCGGGTACGATTAGCCGTGAAGCGGGTGAAAAAATGCTCAAACATGTCGAACAAGTACGCAACGAATGGGAAAGAAACTTATAGACACCAACGCGATCATTGAATTAGTTGATAAAAGTTTGCCCGAGTCTGCCATTCGTCAATTAGAAGATTGGATAGATGCCGAGGAATGCATCGCTTCTATCATAAATAAAATTGAAGTGATGTCCTTTCCACTTATGACGGAAGAGAATGAACGAGATTTCAATGACTTTTTTACCGTCATAACCATTGTGCCACTTTCTGCAGAGATCGCCCAAATAACCTGGCAATTACGTCGGGCAGTAAAAATTAAACTTCCCGATGCTATAATAGCCGCCACAGCCCTCTATTTCAACCTTCCCCTTATTACCCGAAACGCCGACGATTTCAAGAATGTACCGGGCTTGATCGTTATCAACCCGCATGTTATCACTTGATGGTTAATCTATTGCCAGATACACACTCGTCAAGCCCAACCAGGCGCACAGTGGCGCGTAGCACCGCGTATCCATCCGCGCAAATTCCGTGGTTTTCAACTTTTTGAAAAAACCGACGTAGCGAAAATCACCCACTGCGCGCAGGGCGAAGGTGCCGGCCAGCACCCAGATGCCCCATTTTTCCGCTCCGAACGGAAGCCCCAGCGACACATTCCAGGCGATCGAATAATAGTACACCGCGAAGCAGAACAAGCCGGCTGCCACTACGCCGCAGGCCAGCGGCCCCGGCTGCATGGTCCGCTTGCCTTGCTCGTTGGTAGGCAGTGCCTGGTCCAGACCCCAACGCCCGCCCGCCATCCAAAAGAGGTGCAGAACAGCGATAGCCGCCAGGATAGTACCATTGAGAAAGGCCAGCGCAGTCGTCATAGTCGGTCGGTTTCTTCGGGTAAAAATTTTCCGGAAAGTGAAGTCAAGGGGTTGCTTAAAAAGCCACCGTTTCGCCGCTGTTTACCTCCTGGAAACCGGTCGAAATGACCAGGTCGCCCGGTTTCAGGCCGCTGGTGATTTCCACGTTGCCGCTGTAGTTGCTACCCGTTTTAACCGGCACTTTTTTGGCGACGGCGGTTTTTTCGCCGGTTTTTTCGGCTATCAGCACAAACTCACCGTCTTCCGCAGTTTGCACGAGGTTCACCGGTATGGTCACTGCCTTCGGATTCTGGTAATCCACGATTTTCATTTCCGCCACCATATTGGCGCGGTAGTCGCTGCTGGCCGGCAGCATGCATTCTACGGAGAAAGTACGCGTCATGGGATTGATGGTCTTACTCACGTAGGTCACCTTGGTCGTGATTTCCTTATCCAGATCGGGGAAGCTGACCACCACCTGATCGCCCTGGCGCACCTTGCTGGCATAGGCCTCGGTCACCTCGCCCTGTACTTTCAATTTGCTCAGGTTCAGGATGTTGCACAGCGGCATGCCCGGCGAAATGGCCTGGCCAATCTTCAAAATGACCAGATCGACGGTGCCGCCGATGGGGGCGTAAATACGGCTTTGACCGATCTGCTCCTTCAGGGTCGCAATGCGCTGTTCGGCCGCTTCTTTCTGGCTTTTGGCCTGGATGAACTGCATTTCCGTCCCGATCTTCTGGTCCCACAGCCCTTTCTGGCGGTTGTAGACGTCTTCGGCGGTGCGCAGCTGGAGCGCCAGTTCGGACAGGCTCAGACGCATCACGTTGTCGTCCAGTTGGGCCAGGAGCTGGCCCTGGCGTACGTTGTCGCCGTTCTTGACCAGGATGCGGGTGAGCACACCGGGCATTCTTGCGGTTACCGGTACGTTGTCTTTGGCGTCCACTTTGCCTTGCAGGTCAATAAAATGGCGGAAAGGAGCGGTGGTCAATTCCGTGATGCCCACCGTTTTGGTGCGTTGTACCGCTCCGGGCGTGGCGCCGACCTCTTTTTCCAAAGCGGCAATCTGCGCTTCGATCTGGCTTTTCTGATCTTTCAGGCTCGCCAGTTCGGCATTTTTGTCCTGTGGTTTGCCGCAGGCAGCGAGCAGGACGACGAGCAAGGTCAGGGTGGAAAATGGAAGAAATATTTTATGTTTCATTGTTGAATATGGATTTGTCATTGAAAGTGGAGGGCGAAATTTATTTCGCAGCAATATTATTAGTCTGATAATGAGTTAATTGCGGAATAAATTCCGCACTCCTTTTACCGTACTCCCAGCGCCTTCTGCACGGCCGTCTTGGCACTCAGCAGATCGTACTGGGATTGCATCAGGTTTTGCTGGGCGGTATAGAGTTGTTGTTCGGCCTGGGTCACTTCGAAACTACTGCCTACCCCGGCTTTATATTTTATTTGCGTGTTGTCGTAAATGCGTTGAGCAAGCCCCAGGTTCTTCTGCTGGCTGCTGACGCGTTCGCTGGCGTTGAGGTAGGACCGGCGGGCATTTTCCAGTTCCAGGGTCAGGGCATTTTCCAACAGTTGTTTCTGCGCGTCGATGGTCTGTACGCCGATGACGGCGCGTTGTTCACGGGCTTTGGCGCCGCCGCCATCCCAGATGGGGATGTTGACCGACAAGCCGACCACTGCCGAGGGAATGAAGAACCATTTGGTGTCGTTGCCGAACCCTCCCTGGAAGCCTGGCTGGTACTGGAGGAAGCCCGCTACGGTCGGTATCCAGGGGCGGTTATTCAGCTCCACTTGCAAGGCGCTCAGCTCGCGGCCCCGTAGTAGTTGCAGGTACTCCGGCCGGTTCATAAAATTGAGCTGCGCATTCAGATCGGTCGTGGCATATTGCGTCATCAGCTCCTGTACGTCGTCGGTGAGCGTAAGTTCCTGATTCACCGGTATACCCAGCGTCAGTTTGAGGGCGTTCACTACGATCTCGCGCTGGCGCTCCAGGTTGCTGCGCTCGCTGCGCAGGGTCGACAGCGACAGATCAATCCGGTCCACATCCAGTTGTTCGGCAAAACCGGCCTGGTTGATGGCTTTGGTATCGGAAAACAGCTTGTCCAGGTTGGTGAGGTTTTTATCCAGGGTCGTCAGATTTTCGGAAATCAGCAGCGCCGGCAGGTAGGCATCGATGACCTGGTTGCGCAAGGTTTGCCGGGCCACGGCCAGCTGCTCGCTCACGTATTGCCGGTAGTATTCCGCCGCCCGCAACGCCACGCGGTAGCTGCTGCTGAAAAAAAGTTGGTTAACCGAAAGGGTGGGGCTCAGGCTATGGTTGGCATTGAAGGCAATCTTCGTATCGCCCCCTCCCGGAAAACCCAGGGCGCTGGCCGGAATGCCGGGTCGCTGAATGAAATACTGGTAAGAAATGCCGATACCGATCTGGGGCAGGCCGGTCGCTTTACTCTCTTTGATCCGCCATTCCGCATCGGCTGTCTGGAGCTGCGCCACCTTAATATTGGGATTATTATCCAGCGCAAACTGGA